>CADCUA010000330.1 GCA_902805755.1 uncultured Lysobacter sp. | reverse complement strand
CCCGGAAACTGTGCCCAGCGCCTTGGAAAAACCCGCGTGCTCGACCGCGAACATCACGCGCGTATGCACGGGATCGAGCGTGTAGTGCTCGACGCCATCGGCGTAGGCCGGCAGGGCGAGCGCGGCAAGCAGAACAAACGTGACGCGCAGGTCGGGCATGGCGGGTTCCGGTGGACAGCGGCCCATACTAGGCACAGCCGGCGGCGCGTGGTGGCTTGCGCGCGCAATGCTCCGTTGCGAGCATGCAGGCAACGCATGGCAGCCGTCGTGCACGCAAGGACTGCGGAGAGCGCAATGGAAGGCATAAAGACATGGCTGCTGGTTGCCGCGCTGGCGCTGGGCAGCATCGGGCAGGCGCAGGCAGAAGTGGCGGAAACGCCGCGGCTGCGCATCCTCGGCATCGAGCACGGCCTGCCATCGAGCAACGTCAACGGCCTTGCGTTCGATCGCGCCGGTTATCTGTGGATCGCCACCACCGACGGGCTGGCCCGGTTTGACGGCGTCGGCATGCGCGTCTGGCGACACCGGCCGGGTGATGCGGCCTCGTTGCCCGGCAACTTCGTCGAAGCGGTCCATGTCGACGCGCAGGATCGCGTCTGGGCGGCGGTGGAAGGCCGCGGGCTGAGCGTGCTGGGCGCCGATCGCGAGCGATTCCGCCATTACCGCAAGTCCACGCATCCCCAGGTCGGCAGCGACGACGTATGGGCGCTCGCCAGCCGCGGCAGCGAGGTGTGGTTCGGCACGTTCGGGGGCGGCCTGCACCGGCTTGGAGCGGATGGTCGCATCCAGCGCCACGTGCGCGTGGACGGCGATGCGCGCAGCCTGCCGTCCGACACCGTGCTGGCGCTCGCGTTCGACCGTCGCGGCCGGCTGTGGGTGGCGACGTCCGAAGGACTCGCGCGCTGGGCGGGGCAGGGGTTCGAACGCGTTGCGCTACCGCAACCCGCGCCGAGCGCCGCGGTGTATTCGCTCGCGGTCGAAGGCGATGCACTGTGGGTGGGCTCGGCCGGCGGGCTCTATCGTCTTGACGGCGATGACCGCTGGCATGCGCCGTCGTGGTCGCCCATGTTCGAAAAGCCCAATGCGGTGCTCGCGATCACGCCCGAAGGCGCGGGGCGTTACTGGCTGGCCACGCAACGCGGGCTCTGGCGCATCGGCGAGGGCGGCACCCCGCAACCGGTATCGCTGGAGACGAAAGGCCCGTTGCGTTCGGTGCTGCAGATCCTGCGGCAGCCGAACGGCGCGATCTGGATGCCGGTATCCGGCGCCGGGCTGGGATACCTGCGGCCGGACTGGCGACGCATTTCCCAGCCGACGCGCATGGATGCGGACGGGCCTGCGTTCTACCGCCATGTCGCGCCTGCGCAGGACGGTGGCGTCTGGCTGGTGCACGGCCAAGGGCCGGTCGAATGGCTGGGCCCGGCAGGGACGTTCGAAGTGCTTCCCGCGGCGGTGACGCGGCAGCTCGAAGGTCGCCGGCCCATGTCCGTCGCTGAAGACGCGCAGGGGCAGTTGTGGCTCGGCGACCGCAACACCCTGGTGCGTGTCGGCCGCGACGGCGCGCTGCGCGAATGGTCGCCGACGTCGGGCACCGATGCGACGCTGGGCGGGCAGATCGACCTGCTGCGCGTGGCGCCGGACGGCTCGTTGTGGATGTCCTGCTCGGGCGCGGGCCTGCAGCAGCGCGATGCCGCGACAGGTCGCGTGCTCCGCGCCGTACCCGCCGGGCCGGACCACGGCCTGGGCGTGGGCGATCTCGAAGCGATGGCCTTCGACCGCGACGGCCGGTTATGGGTGGCAGGCGCGGATGGTGTTGCCATGCTGGACGACACCGGAGTGCTGCGACCGGCACCGGGCACGGCACGCGGCGAACGCGTGTTCGCATTCGCGTTCGACGGCGCCGACACGCTCTGGCTGCAGCGCCTGGCCGGTCTGGAGCGCTACCGCAGATCAGCCACGGGCTGGGGGCTGGATGCACGCGTCGGCGCCCGCGAAGGCATGCCCGGCGTCGAAGGCTCCGGCTTGCAGGTCGACCGCAATGGACGCGTATGGACGGCCACCCAGCGCGGCCTGTTCCGCTGGGACCCGCGACTGCGCCGCATGCACGTCTTCGGCGTGGAAGACGGGCTCACCAGCCAGGAGTTCAACGACCGCGCGCTGGTGCTTTCGGACAACGGCGTACTCACCGCTACGCTCGCGGACGGCGGCGTCCTGCAGCTCGACACCGCGATGGCGGACCCGCCCGTATTGCGCCATCCCCTGCGCGTCGATCGCGTCGAAGCGCGGCGGGGCGGCCGCTGGCAGGCGCTGGATGCGCGTGCGCCGCAGCTTGCGCCCGACGACCGGGAGCTGCGCGTGCAGCTGCGTCTTCTCGCGTTCGAGAACTTCCGTGCAAACCGTTACTGGACGCGGCTGGAAGGCTACGACCGTGGCTGGATCGAACACAGCGGCAGCGACCCGGGCGAGCGCGTGTTCGCGGGACTGCTGCCCGGCGACTACCGTCTGCACATGCGCGCGATGGATGCGGCCGGGCAGGTCTCGACGGCGGAGCCGGTGCGGCTCGTCGTGCAGGCGCCGTGGTGGCGCACGCCATGGGCGACTGCGGCTTTCATGGCGCTGGGCCTTGCACTCGCGTACGCAGCGCTGCGCGTGCAGCGCCGCAGGCAGCGGCGACGCCTCGCGTGGGAGCGCGCCGAGCGCGAGCGCGAACTCGCGCATCAGGCTTCACTCGCGAAGAGCCGTTTCCTGGCCACGCTCGGCCATGAGGTGCGCACGCCGATGACGGGTGTGCTCGGCATGAGCGAGCTGCTGCTCGACACCCCGCTGGACGCGCGCCAGCGCAGCTACACGAATGCGATCCGCGGCGCCGGCGAGCATCTGTTGCGTCTGGTGAACGATGCGCTGGACCTGGCGCGCATCGAAGCGGGCAAGTTGCAGCTGGTCGAGGAGGTGTTCGACCTGCACGCGCTGCTGCACGACGTCGCCGCGCTGATGGGCCCGCTGGCCGAACGCCGCGGCCTCGCGTTCCATCTCGAAATCGCACCCGGCACCCCTTACGAAGTACTTGGCGATGCCAGTCGCGTGCGGCAGATCCTGCTGAACCTGCTGGGTAACGCGATCAAGTTCACCGAGGCAGGCGATGTCCGCCTCGAAGCGGCGCCGTTGGATGCCGGCGTCCGGCTGACGGTGGGCGATACCGGTCCGGGCCTGAGCGACGAGCACAAGGCGAGGCTGTTCCAGCGCTTCGAACAGGGCGAGGGCGCACGCACGGCGACGCGCTTCGGGGGCAGTGGCCTGGGCTTGGCGATCTGTCAGGAGCTGGCCGCCGCGATGGGCGGAGCGATCAGCGTCGACAGTGCGACGGGGCGCGGCACGCGCTTTGAAGTCGAGCTGCCACTGGCCGTGTTCGCCAGTGGGGACGGCGGCAGCGACGGCGCCGATGGGCAAGCCGTGATCGCCGTTGATCCCGCGCCGTTCGTGCCCGTGACACTCGTGCGTCCGCGCGAGCACTGCAGCCTGCGCGTGCTGCTGGTCGAGGACGACGTGACCGTGGCGGACGTGGTAGCGGGCCTGCTGCGCCTGCAGGGACACGAGGTAGTTCACGTGGGACACGGGCTGGCAGCGCTGGCGCAGATTGCGACCACCACGTACGACCTGGCGTTGCTGGACCTGGATCTACCCGGCATGGACGGGTTTGCGCTTGCGCGACACCTGCGCGGCCTCGGCTTCGATCTGCCCCTCGCGGCACTGACCGCGCGCGCCGATGCCGACGCCGAGCTGCAGGCCCGGACCGCCGGGTTCGACCGCTTCCTGCGAAAGCCGGTCGCCGGCGCAACGCTCGCCGAGACAATCAGGGAGCTGGTGCCGGAGGCGAGCTAGGGCGCGATGCGGTCAGCGGATAAGTTGAGCTGGCGGCCACCGCACGGCATTGCGCCTCGCACTGCATCGCCGTACAGGCCTGGTAGAGGCTGCGCATCCTGGCATCGACGTCGTCGGCCTGCCGCCGATCCGTCCACTTGCAATGCTGCTATCCGAATCGACCACTGCCGGCCGCCAATCGCGGCCTTCAAACATCGACGCCTGGTTCGCAGAGCCACGCACAGTGCAGATCACGAGATGCCAACTGCTACGGGCGGGGCGCCATGTACGCCCGGAACGATCGCTGCAGCTTTCGGGCGCTAAACGTTAGTCGACTGTCCCCGCAGGTCCGCGGCGGCTCAAGCGTTTTCCGCGCAGAACAGGAGCGATCCTGTTCCGCATTCGGCTCAGGCCGCCGTCGCGCTGCGCCTTTCCATCACCGCGCGCTGAGTGTGTGCACGGCCTCCACGAGCGCGCCGACGTGCTCGGGTTTCATGTCCGGCGACAGGCCGTGGCCCAGGTTGAAGACATGCCCCTCGCGTGAGCCGCCGTTGCCGTCGCGATAGCTGTCCAGTGCGCGTCCGACTTCGCGTGCGATCGCGTCCGGTTCCGCGTACAGCGTTACGGGATCGAGGTTGCCCTGGATCGCGACGCGACCGCCGGTGCGTCGCACGGCTTCGCCCAGCTCGACGGTCCAGTCCACGCCCACGCCTTCCGCGCCGCTGGAGGCAAGCTCGTCGAGGTAGGGATCATTGCCCTTTCCGAACAGGATCAGCGGCGCGCGCTCGGCTCCGTCGCCGCGCGGCAGCTCGGCCGCGATGCGCTGCAGGTAGCGCAGCGAGAACTCGCGGTACATCGACGGCGACAACACGCCACCCCATGTGTCGAACACCTGCAGTGCCTGCGCGCCGGCCTGGTGCTGTGCGGACAGGTAGGCAATGACGGCATCGGTGGTGACTTCAAGCAGGCGGTGCATCGCGGCCGGGTCGTTCAGCGCGAGCGACTTCACCTTCGAGTAATTGTCGCTGCCGCCGCCTTCGACCATGTAGCACGCGAGCGTCCACGGGCTGCCGGAAAAGCCGATCAGCGGCACCGAGCCGTCGAGCTCGCGGCGGATCGTGCGCACCGCGTCCATCACGTAACCGAGCTCGGTTTCCATGTCCGGCACGGCGAGCTTCGCGATGTCGGCGGCGGAGCTGATCGGGCGTTCGAATTTCGGGCCTTCGCCATCGGCGAAATACAGGCCCAGGCCCATCGCGTCGGGCACGGTGAGGATGTCGGAGAACAGGATCGCCGCGTCAAGCGGGAACCGGCGCAGCGGCTGCAGCGTGACTTCGCACGCGAGCTCCGGGTTCTTCGCGAGCTTCAGGAAGCTGCCGGCCTGCGCGCGCGTGGCGCGGTATTCGGGCAGGTAGCGGCCGGCCTGCCGCATCAGCCATACCGGCGTGCGGTCTACGGGTTCGCGTCGCAGTGCGCGCAGGAAACGATCGTTCTTCAGCGGAGTCGACACGGGTAATCCTCGGAATCTGTCAGCGCGTGCTCTGCGCTACGTGCGGTGGCCGCGCATGACACGTGCGCAGGCCGTGGGCCGCGTACAGCCGGCGGGCAATTCATTGCAGCGTGTGGACGGGCCAATCCGATGGCTGCGTCGAGCGTTCGAAGACGCAGGCTGCGCTCACCAGGCGGGCCATCGGGCGCTTCCTCGTTCCGGCCTGATCTTGCGATCGGGCGTTCGGAGGCGCATGCCCCCGCCTTGTGGGCGCGTCATCTCCGCGCCTCCTCGTTCCGGCCCGGCCTTACGGCCGGTCGCTCGGAAGCGCATGTCCCGCCTTGTTGGCGGGTCATCGGCGCGCTTCCTCGCCCTGCGCGAACATCAGTTGGAAGCCGCGCTTGAGGTGCTGGTCGCGTGCCTGCTCCAGGGCCCGCACGGCGGCGTCGCGGTCCTCGAACTGCTCGCGCCTGACCGTGCTGCGGCCGCCGATCTGGCCGGTCTCGCGCACCAGCGTGCACCCGCCCAGCAGATCGGGCTGGAGCATCAGCTGGACGAAGCGCGGCGCTTCGGGGCCTTCGGGCCGTTGTTGCAGGAGCAATCGCATGGGCGCGGATTGTACCGGCACCGCGCCGATGGGCGGTTATCCGGCTTGCGCGGAGATCACGCAGCGCCGTAACCGGCAAGCACGGCCAGCACCGCGTCGTCCGCCACGCCGGTGACGATCCGCGCTTCGCCGGCGCCTACCCAGAGGATGAAGCGCAGCCCGTTCGCATCGGCCTTCTTGTCCAGACGCATGCGCGCCAGCAGCGCACCGGCGTCAAGACCGGACGGCACCCGCACCGGCAGGCCCAGGCGCAGCAGCAGCGTTTCCAGCCGGTCGGCATCACTCGCCGGCGCCATCTCCAGCAGCGCCGATAGTCTCGCGGCGAGCACCATGCCGACGGCGACCGCCTCGCCGTGGTTGAGCCCGGTGCCCGCCGTGCCGGCATAGCCCTGTTCCGCCTCGATGGCGTGGCCGAAGGTGTGCCCGAAGTTGAGCATCGCGCGATCGCCACGTTCGAAGGGGTCGCGCGCGACGACCTCGGCCTTGAACGCGCACGATCTCGCGATCGCCTCCGCCAGCGCATCGCCGTCGCGTGTGAGCAGTTCATCGGCATGCGCCTCGAGCCAGCCAAGAAAGCTGACATCGAAGATCGCGCCGTACTTCACCACTTCCGCAAGGCCGGCGCGCAACTCGCGTTCGGGCAGCGTGTGCAGGGTCGTGGTGTCGGCGATGACGGCACGTGGCGGGTGGAATGCGCCGACCAGGTTCTTGCCCGCCGGAAGGTCGACCGCGGTCTTGCCACCGACGGAGGAGTCCACCATCGCCAGCAGCGTCGTCGGCAGTTGCACGACGTCGACGCCACGCATCCAGCACGCGGCGGCGAAGCCGGCGAGGTCGCCGACGACGCCCCCGCCGAGCGCGAACACGGTCGCGTCGCGCGTCGCACCGAGCGTGGCCAATGCATCGAGGCATTCGCCGAAACGTGCCAGCGTCTTTTCGTGCTCGCCCGGAGGCAGCACGTAGTGGGCGACGCTCAGAGCCGGCCGCGCGCGCAGCAGCGCCTCGGTGACGCGCTGCGCATAGAGCGGGGCGACCGTGCCGTCGCTGACGATGAGCGCATGGCGCCCGCGCACGGTGGCGGCCAAGGTCGCACCGTTATCCAGCAGGTCTGGGCCGATGGCGATCGAGTACACGGAGTCGCCGCGGACATCGACAGTGCGGAGGGACGTCATGCGTGGGTGGTTCCGGTTCGGGGGCTGTTCAATGCGTGATAGCGCTCAGCCAATATCGCTGCAACCGCGTCAGCGTCGAGCAGCGATGTGTCGATGGCCACGTGCGCGACCTCGCGGTAAAGCGGTTCGCGCAAGGCGGCCATGGCCTGCAGCGCGGCTTCGCGGTCCGGGCGTGCGAGCAGCGGCCGATCGACGTCGCCCGCCAGCCGTTCCAGCTGGGTCGCGACGTCGACCTGCAACCAGGCCACCCAGGCCTGCTCGCGCATCCGCCTGCAGCTGTCCGTATCGAGCACCGCGCCGCCGCCGGTCGCGATCACGCGGTCACCTCCATCGAGCAGCTCACAAAGCGTCATACGCTCCATCGCGCGGAATGCCGCCTCGCCGTCGCGCGCGAAGATCTCGGTGATGCGTTGACCCGCACGTGATTCGATCTCGGCGTCGAGATCAATGAACACATGCCCGAGGCTCGCACCGAGCAGGTGCCCGACAGTCGATTTGCCGGCGCCAGTCGGGCCGACAAGGACGATGGAGGTGCGGCGGCGGTCGGAAGCGTGCATCGCCTCATGCTAACAAGCCGTCCGCACGCTCGCGGGTGCAGTGCCGCGCGGCGGGCGCCACAATAGCCGCATGACTGCCGAACTGCTGACCGAAGCGCTATCGACCTTTACGCGGCTCATGGACGAGGCGCGCGCCTCCGGCGAGCCCGATCCCACCGCGATGACCGTCGCCACCGCGTCGCTGGATGCGCGCCCGTCGGCGCGCACGGTGCTGCTCAAGGCCTATGACGCGCGCGGCTTCGTGTTCTACACGCACCTGGACGGTCGCAAGGGCCGGGACCTGCAGGCCAATCCGCACGCGGCGCTGCTGTTCCACTGGCCGCGCGTGCGCGAAGGCGTGCAGGTGCGCATCGAAGGGCGGGTCGAGATCGTCGCCGATGACGAGGCCGACGCGTACTTCGCCTCGCGCCCGCGCGCCAGCCAACTAGGCGCATGGGCTTCGATCCAGTCCGAAACACTCGAGGCGCGCGAGGTCTTCACCGAACGGCTGAGCCGCGTCGAGCGCGAGTTCGAAGGCCGCGACGTGCCGCGCCCGCTGCGCTGGACAGGCTTTCGCGTCGTGCCCGAGCGCGTGGAGTTCTGGTACGGCGCCGCATTCCGACTGCACGAGCGCTGGTTGTACGAGGGCAGCCTCACCGACACCTGGTCGAAGCGGATGCTGTATCCATGAGTGGCACGGAGGCGGGCGCTCAGGGCACGCAAGCGATATCGACTGGCGACGCATCCAGGGCCGGGCACGCGCGTCCGTCGACCGCGCGCGGTCCGCAACGCATCGTCTGCCTGACCGAAGAGCCCACCGAAACGCTGTACGCGCTCGGTCAGTCGCACCGCATCGTCGGCATCAGCGGGTTCACCGTGCGCCCGGCGATCGCGCGCAGGGAAAAGCCGAAAGTCAGTGCATTCACCAGCGCGAAGATCGGCGAGATCCTCAAGCTCGAACCCGATTTCGTCATCGGTTTTTCCGATATCCAGGCCGACATCGCGGCCGAGCTGATCCGGCATGGCGTCGAGGTGTGGATCAGCAACCATCGCAGCGTCGACGGCATCCTCGATTACATCCGGCGGCTCGGTGCGCTGGTGGGGGAGGGCGCGCGCGCCGATGCGTACGCCGATGAGCTGCAGCGCGGGTTGGCAGCGATCGAAGCCGAAGCGGCGTTGCTGCCGCGTCGGCCAAAGGTCTATTTCGAAGAGTGGGACGAGCCGCTGATCACCGGCATCCGATGGGTCGCCGAGCTGATGCGCATCGCAGGCGGCGACGACGTGTTCCCCGAGCTTGCGAACGAATCGCTGGCCAAGCACCGCATCCTTGCCACGACCGACGTCGTCGTGCCGCGTGCGCCGGACATCATCTTCGGCTCATGGTGCGGCAAGCGCTTCCGGCCGGAGAAAGTGGCCGCGCGTTCCGGTTGGCAGTCGATTCCCGCAGTGCGCGACGGCGAACTGCATGAGATCAAGTCGCCGCTGATCCTGCAGCCGGGACCGGCGGCACTGACCGACGGCGTCAGGGCGATCGCGGACGTGATCCAGGCCTGGGGGCGTCGCCAGACGGCCTAGAGTGGTCAGCGAAGGATATGAAACGCCGCTTGCTCTACGAAACCGCAACGGTCACTGCGGCCGGAAATCCCGGGTGAACTGCAGGTTCGATGTGCCTCCGTCGTTGCGCGTGACCTGCAGGTCGAAGCGCAGCGTATCGGGCAGGTCCGCCTCGACCACGCCCACGTAGTCCAGCAGCTCGCCCATGCGCAGCTCGCGCATTTCGATCGGACGCGGGCGTCCGCGCAGATCCGTCGCCGTCGCCTGGATGCGGGCGCCCACCGCGCTTTCCTCCGTCCCGCGACGCACCATCACCAGCAGCAGCACGCTGTCCTCGTTGCGCTCGATGCCGTAGCGCGTCGCGATCTCCGGCGACAGGGACAGCGTCGGCACTGCGCTTGCGCGCACAGTGACGTCGCCCGCGCGTGCAACGGCTTCCTGCGATGCGTCGCCGCTGCTCGACACGGTCGAAGCCGGCGGCGATGCCGACGGTGCGCAGGCAACCAGCGCCAGCATGCACAGTGAGAATGAGGCGGCCCGGGCGAATGTCTTCATGCGAATCACCTGTCAGTCATTGGCGGCAGAGAGCTCGCGCCCACGCACGGTGGCCGCTTCGATCGCGCGCGAGACGAGCTCACGGAAGCCGCCGGCCTCGAACGATTCCACCGCCGCCTGCGTGGTGCCACCCGGCGATGTAACGCGCTGCCGCAGCACGGGCGCCGGCTCTTCCAGCTGCGTCAACATCGTGGCGGCGCCCAGCAGTGTCTGCTGCACCAGCGCGCGCGCAGCCTGTGGCGAAAGCCCCTGCGTGATGCCCGCGTCCTGCATTGCCTCTGCAAGCAGGAACACATACGCCGGCCCGCTGCCGGACACCGCGGTCACCGCATCCATCTGCGCTTCGTCATCGATCCAGACCGCCGGGCCCACCGCTTCCAGCAGCCCGGTCGCGCGCGTGCGGCGCGCGTCGTCAACCGCGGTGCTCGCGAACAGACCGGTGATACCGACGCCGAGCAGCGCCGGCGTGTTCGGCATCGCGCGCACGACCGGCAGCCGACCGTCTGCGTCGCCGAGCCAGCGCTGCAGCTGGCCCGATGTGATGCCGGCCGCCACCGAAATCACCAGTGGCTGCTGCGCCTGCGCCAAGGCGGCGAGGTCGCCGCACACGCTGCGCATCACCTGCGGTTTCACTGCAAGCAACCACAGGTCCGCGCCATCGCAGGCATCAGTGGCCTGTGCGAACGTCCGCACGCCGAAATCCGCTTCAAGTCCGCTGCGCAGCGCGTCGACCGGTTCAGCGACGCGGATGTGCTCCGGCGCCTGGCCGCGCGCGATCAGCCCGCCGATCAGGCTGCGCGCCATGTTGCCGCCGCCGATGAACGCCACGGCGGAGGAGCGGGGGGAAATATCGAGATCCGTCATTGCAACAGGGTCCTGGATGGGAGGGGCATCAGGCGCGTGATTCGCGCCGGCCGAAAAGTGCGGTGCCGATACGCACCATCGTCGCGCCTTCGGCAATCGCGATGTCGGCGTCGTCGCTCATGCCCATCGACAGCGTATCGATCCCCGTGTGTCCGGCGCGTAGCGCCTCGAACAGTTCGCGCGTGCGGCGGAATGCGGGACGGCGCGCTTCGGGGTCAGGATGCGGCGTCGGAATGACCATCAGACCCCGCAGCTGCAAAACGGGATGCACGGCGATCGCATCGGCCAGCGCATCCACTTCCTCGGGCCGGCATCCGTGCTTGCTGGCCTCGTCGTCGACGTTGACCTGGATCAGCACCTGCAATGCGCCGCGCGCAGGGTCACGATGCCTTGTCAGCGCCTCCACGACACGCAGCCGGTCGACCGTCTGCACCCAGTCGAACGCATCGGCCGCCTCGCGCGCCTTGTTCGTCTGCAGATGCCCGATCAGGTGCCACTCGAGCGCGAGCCCCAGCGCCTGCAGCCGAGCCCGCTTGGCCACGGCTTCCTGCACGTAGTTCTCGCCGAACGCCTGCTGGCCGGCGCGGGCAAGTTCTGCGACGGCTTCCCCAGATTGGGTCTTCGATACGGCCAGAAGACGCGGTAACGGCTGACGCGCCTGCCGCGCTGCTGTATCAAGGCGACGCAAAACCTCGTCAAGAGCGGGCTTTGTCACGACGTCGATCCTGTGATTGGGCACCGGATTAACGGTGCGGACAGGCCGATATACTGACCCGCAGGGGTTGTTTCCTTCCAGTTTTCCAGCTTCGCAGCAGTGCGGGGAGCACACATGGACATCGCCGAACTGTTGGCGTTCTCGGTCAAGAACAAAGCCTCCGATCTTCATCTTTCCGCCGGCATGCCGCCGATGATCCGCGTCGATGGCGACGTGCGGCGCATCAACATCCCGGCTTTGGACCACAAGCAGGTCCACTCGCTGGTGTACGACATCATGTCGGACAAGCAGCGCCGCGACTACGAGGAATTCCTCGAGGTCGACTTCTCGTTCGAGATCCCGGGCCTGGCACGCTTCCGCGTCAACGCGTTCAACCAGAACCGCGGCGCCGGCGCGGTGTTCCGCACGATTCCGTCCGAAGTGCTCACGCTCGACATGCTGGGCTGCCCGCCGATCTTCCGCGAGCTGATCGACCAGCCGCAGGGCCTGATCCTCGTCACGGGGCCAACGGGTTCGGGCAAGTCGACCACGCTCGCGGGCATGATCGACCACATCAACAAGAACGAGTACGGCCACATCCTCTCGGTCGAGGATCCGATCGAGTTCGTGCACACCTCGCAGAAGTGCCTGATCAACCAGCGCGAAGTGCACCGCGACACGCACGGCTTCAACGAGGCGCTGCGCTCGGCGCTGCGTGAGGACCCGGACTACATCCTCGTCGGCGAGCTGCGCGACCTGGAGACGATCCGCCTTGCGCTGACGGCCGCAGAAACGGGGCACCTGGTGTTCGGCACGTTGCACACCTCGTCCGCCGCGAAGACGGTGGACCGCATCATCGACGTGTTCCCCGCCGGCGAGAAGCCGATGGTGCGCTCGATGCTGTCCGAAAGCCTGCGCGCGGTGATCTCGCAGGCGCTGCTGAAGAAGGTGGGCGGCGGTCGTACGGCGGCGTGGGAAATCATGGTCGGCGTGCCGGCGATCCGTAACCTGATCCGCGAGGACAAGGTCGCGCAGATGTACTCGGCCATCCAGACCGGCCAGCAGTCGGGAATGATGACGCTGGACCAGCACCTGCAGGACCTCGTCAAGCGCGGGCTGATTCTCAAGCCGCAGGCGAAGGAATACGCGAAGGACAAGCGCCTGTTCGAATGACCTGAAACCCCGTGCGTCCGCCGCAAGCCCCGCGGCGACGGACGGGCCGGGGACGCGGCCACAACCCCATGCCGCATCTCGCACTCCCTGCAGCCTCCCGAGGCCTTCCCCCGATGAGCACGACCAGCGGTATCGATTTCACCTCTTTCCTGAAGCTGATGGCGCACCAGAAGGCGTCGGACCTGTTCATCACCGCCGGCATGCCGCCGTCGATGAAGGTCCACGGCAAGATCGCGCCGATCACCCAGAGCCCGCTCACGCCGCAGCAGTCGCGCGACCTGGTGCTCAACGTGATGACACCGCCGCAGCGCGAGGAATTCGAGAAGACGCACGAGTGCAACTTCGCGATCGGCCTGTCCGGCGTCGGCCGCTTCCGTGTGTCGTGCTTCTACCAGCGCAACCAGGTCGGCATGGTGCTGCGTCGCATCGAGAGCAAGATTCCGACGGTCGAAGAGCTGAGCCTGCCGCCGATCATCAAGACGCTGGCGATGACCAAGCGCGGCATCATCATCTTCGTCGGCGCGACCGGCACCGGTAAGTCGACCTCGCTGGCGGCGATGATCGGCTACCGCAACCTCAACTCGACCGGCCACATCATCACGATCGAGGACCCGATCGAGTTCGTGCACAAGCACGAAGGCTGCATCATCACCCAGCGCGAAGTCGGCATCGACACCGACAGCTGGGAAGCGGCGCTGAAGAACACGCTACGCCAAGCGCCCGACGTGATCATGATCGGCGAGGTGCGCACGCGCGAAGGCATGGACCACGCGATCGCGTTCGCCGAGACCGGCCATTTGGTGCTGTGCACGCTGCATGCGAACAACGCGAACCAGGCGATGGACCGCATCCTGAACTTCTTCCCGGAAGAGCGCCGCTCGCAGGTGCTGATGGACCTGTCGCTCAACCTCAAGGGCGTGGTCGCGCAGCAGCTGATCCCGACGCCGGACGGCAAGAGCCGCCGCGTCGCGATGGAGATCCTGCTCGGCACGCCGCTGGTGCAGGATTACATCCGCGATGGTGAGATCCACAAGCTCAAGGAGGTCATGAAGGAATCGACCAACCTGGGCATGAAGACGTTCGACCAGGCGCTGTTCGAGCTCTACCAGGGCGGCGAGATCAGCTACGAGGATGCGCTGCGCCACGCCGACTCGCAGAACGAGGTGCGCCTGCGCATCAAGCTCTCGCAGGGCGGCGACGCGAAGACGCTCGCGTCGGGCATGGACGGCGTGGAAGTGTTCGAAGCGCGCTGAGCACACAGCTCGAGCATGCATCAACGGGGCGGGCAACCGCCCCGTTTGCGTTTGCGGGCGCGCCGCATTCATTTCGTCGCATGGAAGGCAGCCGCTAGAATGGCGGCCATGCCGATTACTCCCACGCCGCTCAAGAACCAGCTGTTGATCGCGCTGCCGTCGCTGGCCGGTTCCGACTTCGCCCGCAGCGTCACGCTGATCTGCCAGCACGATGACGATGGCGCCATGGGCATCATGATCAACCGGCCGTCGGAGTACACGCTCGGCGACGTGTTCGGGCAGATGGGCATCGACAGCGAAGACGAGGCACTAAGCGCGCAGGTCGTGCTTGCCGGCGGCCCCGTGCACCCACAGCGCGGTTTCGTGTTGCATGACGGCGGGCTGCACTGGGATTCGTCACTGCGCATCGGCAACGGGCTGTTCCTGACGACCTCGCGCGACATCCTCGCCGCGATGGCGCGTGGCGCCGGCCCGGACCACGCGATCGTCGCGCTCGGCTGCGCGGGGTGGGGCACCGGCCAGCTCGAGCAGGAGTTGGGCGAGAACAGCTGGCTCACCGCACCGTCGGACTCCGAGCTTGTCTTCGCACTGCCGCTGGACGCGCGCTGGAACGCCGCCGCGGGCCGCATCGGCGTCAACTTCGCCTACCTGGCCGATTACGCCGGCCACGCATGAGCGGGTCCGCCATCCGCCGCGACGCGACAGTGCTCGGCTTCGATGTCGGCGCACGCCGCATCGGTATTGCCGTCGGCAGCGCGCTCGGCAACGGCGCGCGCGCGCTTGCGGTGGTCGACGTGCATGACGGCCGTGTCGACTGGGCGGCCATCGATCGCGTGCAACGCGAGTGGCGACCGGCCGGCCTCGTGATTGGCGATCCAATGACGCTTGAAGGCGGCGATCAGCCCGCCCGCGCGCGCGCACATGCCTTCGCGCACGAAGCGCGCAGCCGTTACGCGCTTCCCGTGGTTCTGGTCGATGAGCGCGCTACGTCGATCGAAGCGGCGCAACGTTTCGCTGGCGAGCGTGCCGAAGGACGCAAGCGCCGCCGCGACGCGGAGAATCTGGACGCGCTTGCTGCGGCGATCATTCTCGAGCGGTGGTTCGCGGCGCCCGATGATGCGGTCGAACTGGCGCAGGTGGCTTCGCCGTGACCTTGCGATATCGATGCGTCGTAGCAGCCGCACGTCAAAACACACCCGCGCGGGGATATGTCGATGCGATACGCGAAGCGCATTGGACGCAGCGCGCTGGACGCGTCCGGTATCGCACCCGCGTGATGATCGGACCGCAGTAACCACCACACCACATCCGTCGCCGCGCATACGCCGCGCGTCTCCCACACGCCGCACACGAGTACTACATGCCGCATCTGCTCACGCTCCAGGACATGCCCCGCAGCGAGATGGTCGAGCTGCTCGACCTCGCTCAGCGTTATGCCGACGGCATGGACGATCGCAGCGTGCTAGCAGGAACCGCTGTGTGCACGCTGTTCTTCGAGCCGTCCACGCGCACACGCATGAGCTTTCACCTCTCCGCCCAGAGGCTTGGTGCCGACGTGTTGAATTTCGACGTGTCCACGTCGTCAGCCCGCAAAGGCGAGACCGCGCTCGACACCATGAAGAACCTAGAGGCTATGGGCGTTCGCGGCTTCATCGTCCGCCACCATGAAGACGGCGCCGTCGCCGCACTCGCCTCGGCCGCCGAAGCGGGCACCGCGATCATCAATGCCGGTGACGGCCGCAGCGCGCATCCCACGCAGGGACTGCTGGACATGCTGACGCTGCGACAAGCCAAGGGCGCAGATTTTTCCCAACTGAAAGTGCTGTTCGTCGGCGACGTCAAACACTCGCGCGTCGCACGCTCGGATCTGCA
>CADCUA010000329.1 GCA_902805755.1 uncultured Lysobacter sp. | reverse complement strand
AGCATGCCTATGCTGCAACGCACCAATCCGCTGTACCCGATTCAACGAATCATTGAAGGAGCCGCCCATGTACCAGCAGTTCAACGAGCAGTTCGCTGCCGCCACGCGCCAGTTCGCGGATACGGCCGCCCAGATCAACCGCCTTACGCTCGACAATGCAGAGGCCCTGTTCGGCCTGCAGATGACGGCGATCGGCAACCGTGCCAACGCCACGTTCGCGTTCTTCGGCGAAGCCGCCGGCGCGCGTGACATGGACAGCCTGAAGACCCTGTGGCCGAAGGGCGTGCAGATTGCCCGCGAGAACATCGAAACCGTCGTGACCACCGGCCAGGAAGTCATCGGCCGTCAGATCAAGACGCAGGAAGCGATCGGCGAGATCACCAAGTCGCAGCTCGAAGCCGTGACCCGCAAGGTCGGTGACGCTACGCAGCAGGCCGAAGCGCAGTTCAAGGCGAACGTTGCGAAGGCAACCGAGCAGGCTGCTGCCAAGCCGCAGACCGCCAAGTAAGACTCTCTCCCGCTTGCGGGAGCATCAACCCGGCTGCGCAGGCAGCCGGGTTTTTTGTTGCCTGCGATAACGCGGGCGGCGATGACAGTGCGCGCAGCGCAGACGATTGTGTCGCCGCGTTACAGCACTTCCGCGCGAGCGATAAGGCGAGCCGTGGTGACAGCGCACGTAGCGCGGACGATTGCGCTGCCGCGTCACCGCACTTCCGCACAAGCGCGAATCGAGCAGGCGCAGCGCTGGCGCCGCTGTCATTGCACGCCCGACCCGCCCGGCGCCAATCGCCGACCTGCCGCTCTTACCGTATCGCCATGTCCGGTGACGCTGTCCGAGCGCGGGCCGCTCTTCGACTACGCGCATCCCGGCGGCTGCCTCTAATGCCGCACCTGTACGCACGCCTGCAACGAATCAGCGCTCATTGGCCTGCATTTCGGCGCACAGGACTTCACCCGGGACGTGGCGCAGCCTCGTGCCCGACCGCCGCGGGACGGTGGTTGCGCCCGATCAGCAGGTAGACCACCGGAATCACGAACAGCGTGAAGAACGTGCCGATCGACATGCCGCCGACGATCACCCAGCCGATCTGGTTGCGCGCCTCGGCACCGGCACCGCTGGCAATCGCGAGCGGCAGCGAACCGAGCACCATCGCACCGGTCGTCATCAGGATCGGACGCAGCCGCAGTGCGGACGCATCCATCACGGCATCCAGCTTGCTCCTGCCCTGTTCCTGCAGCTGGTTCGCGAATTCCACGATCAGGATGCCGTGCTTGGCGATCAACCCGACCAGGGTGACGATGCCGATCTGCGAGTAGATGTTCCAGCTGCCGCCGGTGAGCTTGAGCGCAAGGAATGCACCGAACGCGGCCAGTGGCACCGCGAGCAGGATCACGAACGGGTCCACCCAGCTTTCGAACTGCGCCGCCAGCACCAGGAAGATGAAGGCAAGCGCGAGGCCGAAGATCAGCTGGAAATCACTGGCCGATTCGCGGAACTCGCGGCTCTGCCCCGACAGGTCGTACTGCGCTTCCGGGGCCACCTCCTTCAGCGCGCCCTCCATCCAGGACAACGCGTCGCCCATCGAATAGCCGGGCGCCAGGCCGGCGCTGACCGTGGCCGAACGCAGCTTGTTGAAGTGGTTGAGCTCCTTGGCCGCGACCATCTCGCGCACGCTGACCAGGTTCGACAACTGCACCATCTGCCCGTCGCCGGCTTTCACGAAGATGTTGCCCAGATCGCCCGGCGTACGGCGCTCGGCATTTTCCACCTGCACGATCACGTCGTACTGCTCGCTGCCGATCTTGAAGCGCGTGACGTTGCGGCCACCCAGCATGGATTCCAGCGTCCGTCCGACGGTTGCGACACTGGTGCCGACCGATGCGACCTTGTCGCGATCGACCTCGATCTTCAGCTGCGGCTTGTCGAGCTTGAGGTCGGTGTCGGGGTTCGTGAGCTGCGGGTTTTCCGCCATTTTCGCCATGAGTTTCTGCACGGTGGCGCCGAGCTCTTCCCACGTGCCCGTGCTCTGCACCACAAAGCTCACCGGCTGACCGAAGCCGTCCTGACCCAGCGCGGGCGGCAACACCGGGAACGCCATCACCCCCGGAATGCCCATGAACTGCGGGAAGAGCTGCCCCTGCACCTCCGCCGCGCCGCGGGTGCGCTGCTCCCAATCTTTCAGGCCGACGAAACCGATCGTCTGCGTGATCGAAGGAAAGCCCACGATCTGGAAGTAACGATCGACCTCCGGCAACTGCGCGAACATGCCTTCCATCTGGCGCGCGTACTTGTCGGTGTATTCGACGGTGGAACCTTCCGGCGCGATGCCGAAACCGATCACCAGACCCTGGTCCTCCTGCGGCGCGAGTTCGTTCGGCAACATGCGGAACAGCAACAGCGCGGCGGCGAACAGCGCCAGGCCGACGCCCACCACGAGCCAGCGCAGGCGCAGCGCGCCCGACAGCACGCGGCGGTATCCGCGATCAACCGCGCCCAACACCTTTTCGCCCGCGAGGTAGAAGCGACCGGGCTTGGACTCATGCCGCAACAGCTTTGCCGACATCATTGGCGAAAGCGTCAGCGCGGTGAACCCCGATACCAGCACCGCGCCAGCCAGCGTCAGCGCGAACTCGACAAACAGCTTGCCGGTGCGGCCGGTCGAGAACGCCAGCGGCACGTACACGGCAGCAAGCGTCAGCGTCATCGCGACGATGGCGAAGCCGATCTCGCGGCTGCCCTTGAACGCGGCCTCGACCGGGGACATGCCTGCTTCGACGTGCCGATAGATGTTTTCCAGCATCACGATCGCGTCGTCGACGACCAGGCCGATCGCAAGCACCATCGCCAGCAACGTGAGCGTGTTGATCGTAAAGCCGAACGCATACATCAAGGCAAATGCGCCGACGAGCGAAACCGGAATCGTCACCAGCGGAATCAGCGTCGCGCGCCAGTTGCGCAGGAACAGG
>CADCUA010000328.1 GCA_902805755.1 uncultured Lysobacter sp. | reverse complement strand
CGCACCGTTCGGGTGAAACCGAGGACACGACGATCGCGGACATCGCCGTCGCCACCAGCGCGACGCAGATCAAGACCGGCTCGCTGTGCCGCAGCGACCGCGTCGCGAAGTACAACCAGCTGCTGCGCATCGAAGAGCAGCTGGGCAGCGCGGCGCGTTACGCGGGCCGCAACGCGTTCGTTTCGCTCAAGCGCTGAGCCGATGATCCAGGCCTCGGGCCGACGCTGGCTGGCGGTGCTGCTGGTTGCACTGGCAGCGCTGCTGGCGTTCCTGCAGTACCGGCTGTGGCTCGGTGCGGGCGGGAATGCGTCGGTTGCCGAGCTGGAGCAGCAGGTGCAGGCGCAGACGCGCGAGAACGCCGGTCTCCAGCAGCGCAACGACGCGCTGCGGGCGGAGGTCCAGGACCTCAAGTCCGGCGAGGTCGCGGTGGAAGAGCGGGCGCGCAGCGAGCTGGGAATGATCAAGCCCGGCGAGACGTTCTACCGGGTGGTTGAAGGCGGCTCTTCCGCGCCTGTAACGGTACCCGCGCCCCTGCCCGAGGCGGAAGCCGACGCGCCATGAGGCCCGCCATCTGGGCCGTGATTCCGGCGGCCGGGCGCGGCACCCGCTTCGGCGGCGATGTTCCCAAGCAGTATCTGGAAGTCGCCGGCCAGCCGGTGATCGCCCACGCACTGGATGCCGTGCTTGCGGACCCGCGCGTCTGTGGCGCCGTTGTCGCGCTGTCGCCTGACGATTCTTTATGGCCGGGTTGGACGCAACGTAGCGGCAAGCCCGTCGTCAGGTGTGTCGGCGGCGCGGAGCGCGCGCATTCGGTGCTTGCAGGCCTGCGCGCCCTGCCCGCAGACGTGGGCGACGATGCGCTGGTGCTCGTGCACGATGCCGCGCGCCCAAACCTGCATGGCGGCGATCTAGAACGCCTGATCGATGCCGCACTCGCGAACATTGATGGCGCAATCCTCGCGGCGCCGGTGCGCGATACGCTCAAACGCGCCGACACTGATGCACGCATCGACCGCACGGAGCCGCGGGAACGCCTCTGGCGCGCGATGACGCCGCAGGCCTTCCGGAAAGGCGCACTGATGCATGCGTTGGAAGCGGCGCTCGCTGCTGGCGTGCCCGTCACCGACGAGGCGATGGCGATCGAACTTATCGGTATCCGGCCGCACCTGGTGGAAGGCCGCGAAGACAATCTCAAGGTCACCACGCCGGCCGACCTGGCGCTGGTGGAGTTCCTGCTTGCGCGTCGCTGAATCAAGGATTTCTGCAGTGAAAACGAGGTTTGCGGTTGGCGGGAATCAAGGCGCGCTGGCGGAGTTCGCGTCATGAGCATGCGCATCGGCCAGGGCTACGATGTGCATGCGTTTGGCGATGGCGACCACGTCATGCTTGGCGGCATACGCATCGCGCACGAGCGCGGCGTCGTTGCGCATTCGGATGGTGATGTCGTGCTGCATGCGCTGTGCGACGCGATGCTCGGTGCGCTCGCGCTCGGCGATATCGGCCAGCATTTTCCCCCCGGCGATCCACAATGGCGCGGCGCCGACAGCCGTGCATTCCTGCGCCATTGCAATCGCCTGATCGCCGAGCGCGGTTGGAAGGTCGGCAATGTGGACGTCACGGTGGTGTGCGAACGCCCGAAGGTCGGGCCGCACGCGGCCGCGATGCGCGAATGCATCGCACTCGATCTCGGCGTGCAATCGGATGCGATCAGCATCAAGGCAACCACCAGCGAGAAACTTGGCTTCACGGGGCGCAGCGAAGGCATCGCGGCCATGGCGATCTGCCTGCTGGTGCGCGTGTGATGGCTGCGAACGACCTGCCACGGGCGCACGGTGAGCCGGCGCTGCACGCACGCTTCAGGGCGTCGCCGGAGGATTTCCAGGTTCACGAGCTGCCCGGTTTCGAGCCGACCGGAAGCGGCGAACACCTGCTGCTGACGATTGAAAAGCGCGGGATGAACACCGCGTTCGCAGCGCGACACATCGCGCAGTGGGCGAAGGTGCCCGACGTGGCGATCGGCGTTGCAGGCCTGAAGGACCGCCACGCGCTCACGCGCCAGCGCATCAGTGTGCATCTTCCAAAGCGCATCGCGCCGGATCTCGACGCGCTCGCCTATGAGCAGGGCGGCGAAAGTCTCCGCGTGCTCGAACACAGCTGGCACGCGAAGAAACTGCCGCGCGGCGCACTGGCCGGGAACCGCTTCCGGCTGGTTCTGCGCGAGGTGGAAGGCCGGCGCGAGGCGATCGACGAGCGGCTGCATCTCATCACGCAGCACGGCGTGCCGAACTACTTCGGCGAGCAGCGTTTCGGTCGCGAAGGCGACAATGTTTCAGCGGCGCTCGCGATGTTCGCTGGACGCCGCGTGCAGCGCGAACAGCGCAGCATCCTGCTGTCGGCGGCGCGCTCGGAGTTGTTCAACCGCGTGCTCGCCGCGCGCGTGCAGGCCGGTTGCTGGAATGCGCCACTGGACGGCGAGGTGTGGATGCTGGACGGCACCCGCAGCGTGTTTGGCCCGCAGCCGCTGGACGATGTGCTGAATCAGCGCCTGCACGCGTTCGATATCCACCCGACCGGTCCGCTGTGGGGGCAGGGTGAACTGCGCACGACGGGCGAGGCGGCCGTGCTCGAACGCGAGGCACTCGAGGAGCCTTCCGCCCAGGCGTTGCGTGCCGGGCTGGAAAAGGCCGGGCTCAAGCAGGAGCGTCGTGCATTGCGTTTGCGGCCGGCGGATCTCGCATGGCAGTGGCTTGATGATTCGAGTCTGCAGCTCGGGTTCTCGTTGCCCGCAGGCACGTATGCGACGGTCGTGTTGGCCGAGCTTGGTCAGGTCGATTCGCTGGGAACCGCGTAGCAGCCGCTTGTTGGCAGGCCCTGCACGTGACTGGCGGTGCTAGGCAAACGGCGTATAAGTGCCATGACGCTTCGCAGCGTGCCAAGCGTCGGGCAGGCGCGGCCCGGACGCGCATCGATGGAGACATCGTCATGAAACCGCATCGGATCGTGTTCGCGTTCCTGGCCACTCTTGCCCTGGCTGCATGCGCAACGACAGGCGAGCGTGCCAGTGGTCAAGCCCGCGCATCCGAGAAAAAAGTGGATTACGTCAGCACGGTTGAATCCACCGCCCGCCGCCGCGGCATCTACTTGCAGTGGGTCAATCCGCCGAGCCGCACGACCGTTCGCCGCGGGAAGTGATCGCGTTGCATCGTTGACTTGGCTTCACCGCCGCTTCGACGGCGCGAGCAGCACCACGACCGCGCCGGTTCCACCGCGCGCGGCCGATGCGGAATGAAAGCCGAGAACATCCGCGCGGTGCCGCAGCATCCGGTCGACAAGGTTCTTGAGCACCGGCACGCCGCGATCGTCGACGGGCCGGTTTTCCAGTGCGGCGCCGTGCAGGCCTTTTCCATGGATGACACCGACGCAGCCCAAGCCGTGCTGGCGTGCGTCGTTGAGGAAAGCCCGCAGCACCGTCTCGGCCGTGCGAACGTCCATGCCGTGCAGGTCGAGCTCTTCCTGCACTGCGATCTCGCCGCGCTTGAGCCGTTTGAACACATGGGGCGGAAGCGCCTCGCTGCGATAGCTCAGCGCATCGGCCGCTTCCAGCAACGACATGTCGAGTGCGTAGCGGAAGCTGTCGCGTGCCTGTGCTTCATCCTGTTCGGCCATGCGCGCGCGGGGCCGCGGTTTCGGTGCCGATGGCGGCAGTGGTTTCTCGGGCAGGGGACGCACGGGCCCGATCGCTGCACGGAACAGGTCCGGGTCGTTGTCTTCCGGTGGCGTTGGCGCGGGCATGGCGCCAGCCTAACCGCGCGGCGGCTGCACGGAAATCACGCTGCCGTCGCAATCCGGCGGGGCAAGGCCGTCATCCCCATCGGCTATCATCACCGGCCCTGCCGCGCGGCCGTTCCTGCCGTGGTGGCGAGTCCACTGGAGCATGAAAGCGCGCATGCGAGTTCTGGTCAGCAATGACGACGGCGTAGACGCTCCTGGCATCGCCACGCTCGCGCGCACCCTGCGCGCGGCCGGGCACGAGGTGCTGGTGGTCGCGCCCGACCGTGACCGATCCGGCGCCAGCAATTCGCTTACGCTCGACATGCCGATACGCGTCATGCAGCACGATGCGGGCACCTGGCGCGTCTACGGCACGCCGACCGACTGCGTGCACGTGGCGATCACCGGCATGCTCGAGGTCGAGCCCGACATCGTGGTGTCCGGCATCAACAACACCGCGAACCTCGGTGACGACGTCATCTATTCCGGCACCGTCGCCGCGGCGATGGAAGGGCGCTTCCTGGGTCTGCCCGCGGTCGCGGTATCGCTGGCGACCGCCGATCACGTGGGTCGTTACTACGAAACCGCCGCGCGCGCCGCGGTCGAGATCATTGCGCGCCTGCGCACGGATCCGTTGCCGGCGAACACGATCCTCAACGTCAACGTCCCGGACCTCGCGTGGCATGACGTGCAGGGCTTCGAGGTCACGCGCCTGGGCAACCGGCACCGTGCGGAACCGTGCGTGCCGCAGCATGACCCGCGCGGGCGGCAGTGGTGGTGGATCGGTGCGGCCGGCGCCGAGCAGGACGCGGGCCCGGGCACCGATTTCGATGCGGTGCGGCGTGGTTTCATCTCGATCACGCCGATCCACGTCGACCTGACGCGCTACCAGGCGCTGGAGCAGGTCGCGAGCTGGGTCGACGGCCTGGCCGATTCCCTGGACGAACCCATGGAGCGGCGCGCATGAGCCTGAACATGCGCCTGCAACCGGATGCGATGGGCTCGGGCCTGACATCGCAGCGTGTGCGCGATCGCCTGGTCGAGCGTCTGCGCGCGAACGAGATCCGCGACGAGCGCGTGCTCCGGGCGATCGGTGCGATCCCACGCCACCTGTTCGTCGATGAAGCGCTGGCGACGCGTGCGTACGAGGACACCGCGCTGCCGATCGGCCACGGCCAGACCATCTCGCAGCCCTGGGTCGTCGCACGCATGACCGAAGCCGTCTTGGAAGTGAACCCGAAGAAGGTGCTGGAGATCGGCACCGGCTCCGGCTACCAGGCGACGGTGCTGGCCGCGCTCGGGCTGGAAGTGCACACGGTCGAACGTATCGGGGAATTGCTGCGCGCGGCGCGCAAGCGCTTCCGTCAGCTCGGCCTCAACGTTCGCAGCAAGCACGACGATGGCCATGCCGGCTGGGCCGAGAACGGCCCGTTCGATGCGATTCTGGTGACCGCGGGCGCGGCTGCGATCGTGGATGCGTTGATCGCGCAGCTGGCGCCCGGTGGAACATTGATCGCCCCGGTCGGGGCGGCAAGCGCGCAATCGCTGTTGCAGCTTCGCAAGGACGCCGACGGCCAGGTCACGCGCGAGACGCTGGCGCCGGTCGTGTTCGTGCCGCTGCTGCCCGGAGTAATCGATTGAATACGGCGCGATCCCCACAGCCGGAGCAGGCTCCGGTGCTCGATGATGAAGCGACACTGGGCGAGCAGCTCGAACACGTGATCCAGGGACTGCCTGCCGACACGCTGACACTCGGCGAACTGCTGGACGTGTTCGGTGACGAAGGGCTGTTGCTGCTGACGATGCTGCTGACGGTCGTGTTCCTGATCCCGGTTTCAATTCCAGGTGTGAGCACGGTGTTTGGCGCGGCGATCCTGCTGGTCGGTATCAGCAGGCTGTTGGGCAGGCCGCTGTGGCTGCCGTCGAGCATCCGTCACCGTGCGTTACCGGCCGCGAAGCTGAGGCCCGCGCTGCAGCAGGGCATGGTCTGGGTCCGACGCCTGGAACGCATCAGCCGGCCGCGGCGGATGCGTACGCTTGTCGATGGACGCGCGCGTCTTCAGCTGACGAACCTCGCCTTCATCCTCGCCGCCGTGCTGCTGATGGCGCCGTTCGGCTTCGTGCCGTTCAGTAACACGTTGCCGGCGCTG
The DNA here is from genome assembly GCA_902805755.1 of uncultured Lysobacter sp. GTDB lineage: Bacteria > Pseudomonadota > Gammaproteobacteria > Xanthomonadales > Xanthomonadaceae > Cognatilysobacter. Next base: position 2,051 of record CADCUA010000328.1, on the reverse strand, counting down.
GCGCTGCTGCTTTATTCCGTTGGCATCATGCAGCGCGACGGCGGTGCGGTCCTGCTCGGTCACCTCGCGAACATCGCGACAATCGTCTACTTCAGCGTCCTGATCGGCGGCGGCGGGGTCGCGGCCCGTGAGCTGTGGCAGCGCTTCGTTGCCTGAGCGGGATCAAACGGAGCGTAGGGGAAAGGCATGGGCGGGATGACGCGGTGGATGTTGGCAGGTGGGTGCGCGGCGCTGCTTGTAGGCTGCTCGAGCACGGTCGTTCGTGAGCCATCGCCGGGACGACCTGCGCCTCCACGTGCCGCCGCGACCGGTCTGCCCGGTAGGACAGTGCTGGTAGCGAAAGGCGACACGCTGTATTCGATCTCCTCGCGCCACGGCCTTGCCGTCGCCGACGTGGCTGCGTGGAACGGGCTGCCGCGCCCGTACACGATCTACCCGGGCCAGCGGCTGCGGCTGTATCCCGGGTCCGGCAGGGTCGCTCAGCAGGCACCGCCTCGTGGCGCGAACCCGCCGCTTCGAGCAGGAACGCCCCGCACAGGCACGCCGCGCACCACGACGCCACCGCCGGCTCCGGTCGTTGCAACGCCGCCCAGGAGCGGGTTCCCGTGGGGCTGGCCGGCCGACGGCACGCTGATCAGCCGCTTCGTCGCGGCCGAACCCACCCGTCAAGGCATCGATATTGGCGGGGCCGGGGGCGCACCTGTGCGTGCGGCAGCCGATGGAACGGTCGTGTATTCGGGATCCGGGCTCGTCGGCTACGGCGAACTGGTCATCATCAAGCACAGCGAAGCGTGGCTATCGGCCTATGGCCATAACCGCAAGCGGTTGGTGAACGAAGGGCAGGTCGTGAAGGCCGGCGAACAGATCGCGGAGATGGGGCGCAGCGGCGCGACCCGGGACATGCTTCACTTCGAGATCCGCTACAACGGCAAGCCGGTCGATCCGCTGTTCTACCTGCCGGCGCGGTAACCGACTCTACGCGTCGCCGAGGATGAAGCCGGCCACGACGCGCCGCTCTTCGGCGGCAAGCACATTGAACGTCCGCGCAGCGGCCGCGTTGGTCATCACCTCGAGGCCGATTCCACGGCTGAGGCAGGAAGCCATCACCGCCGCAGACGGGAACACCTGCCGGCTGCCTGTGCCGAGCAGGATGACTTCCGGGGAGAGCGCCATCAGCGGCTCAAGATGCCCGGGCTCGAGCAGCTTCGAATCGGTCGCCGGCCATTCTTCAATCAACCTGTCCGGTGCCAGCACGAAGCTCGAGCTCAGCCGGCGATCGTTAACCACCGCCGAGGCGCCGTCGGCATTGCGCAGCGTGTAATCGTGCCGTGGCTGGTCGAGCGAGAGCTGCATGACTATCGACGGGGAAGCACGATCTGCCGTTTTTCCCGGCTCGGCCGGTAGAGCACGGCCGTATGGCCGATGCGTTGCACGAGCGCGGCTTCGGTGCGCTCGGTGATCGCATCGATCATCGCATCGCGCGCATCGCGGTCTTCAGCAGCCACTTTGATCTTGATCAGCTCGTGATGCTCGAGCGCAAGATCCACTTCGGCGATCAGCGTCTCCGTGATGCCCTTGCCCCCCACCTGCAGCATCGCCTTCAGGTCGTGTGCCTGTCCCCGGAGGAAGCGGCTCTGGGAGGACGTCAATACGGTTGGCATCGAGATACGCGGTCAAGGTCTGGCAGGGGTCCGAAGCGTATCATGGCCGTCCCCAGCTCCCGACCCGGTGCCCACCTCGATGGCGACGCGCAGCAAGAGCAGCCAGCGCTGGCTCAAGGAGCATTTCTCCGATCCGTTCGTCAAAAAAGCCCAGGCCGAAGGCCTGCGTTCGCGCGCCGCGTACAAGCTCGAAGAACTCGTCGAGCGTGACCGCCTCCTCAAACCCGGCATGACGGTGGTCGATCTGGGCGCCGCACCGGGAGGGTGGTCACAGTGGGTGCGCCAGGCGCTGGGCGACAGTGGCCGGGTGATCGCTCTGGACATCCTGGAGATGCCGACCCTGGCCGGCGTGGAGTTCGTTCATGGGGATTTCAGGGAGGATGAAGTCCT
>CADCUA010000327.1 GCA_902805755.1 uncultured Lysobacter sp. | reverse complement strand
GGCATCGACTTCGGCGCGCCGAAGATCACGCTTGATGCGCTGCGCAGCTACAAGGACAAGGTCGTTGGCCAGCTGACCAAGGGCCTGGCGGGCATGGCGAAGCAGCGCAAGGTACGCGTGCTCGAAGGCGCGGGGCGCTTCGTGTCGCCGAACGAGATCGAGGTCGAGAGCGGGCAGGGCACGAAGCTCGTGCGCTTCGAGCAATGCATCATCGCGGCGGGCTCGCAGGCGGTGAAGCTGCCGAATTTCCCGTGGGACGATCCGCGCGTCATGGACTCGACCGATGCGCTGGAGCTCGGGGACATCCCTGGGCGCCTGCTCGTTGTCGGCGGCGGCATCATCGGCCTGGAAATGGCGACCGTGTTCCGCGCACTCGGCAGCGAAGTCACCGTGGTCGAGTTCATGGACCAGCTCATGCCGGGCGCGGATCTGGACCTGATCAAGCCGCTTGCGGACCGGCTGAAGAAGCAGGGCGTGGCCGTGCATCTGAAGACGAAGGCCGCGACGATCGAAGCGCAGCAAGAAGGTGTGCGCGTCGCGTTTGAAAGCGCGCAGGAAGGACAGGTGGCTTCGATTGAGGCGCAGCTGTACGACCGCGTGCTTGTCTCTGTCGGCCGTGCACCGAACGGCGCCAAGCTTGGCGCGGACAAGGCCGGCGTCGAGGTCACCGATCGCGGCTTCATTCCGGTCGACCGCCAGATGCGCACGAACGTTGCGCACATCTTCGCGATCGGCGATGTCGTCGGCCAGCCGATGCTCGCGCACAAGGCCACGCATGAGGGCAAGCTCGCCGCCGAAGTGGCATCCGGCGCGAAGAAGGAATGGGTTGCGCGCGTGATTCCGTCGGTCGCCTACACCGATCCGGAAATCGCATGGGTCGGCGTCTCTGAAACCGAGGCGAAGGCCAAGGGTTTGAAGGTCGGCGTCGGCAAGTTCCCTTGGGCCGCGTCGGGTCGCGCGATCGGCATCGGGCGCACCGAAGGCTTCACGAAGCTGGTGTTCGACGAGGCCACGCATCGCGTGATCGGCGGCGGCATCGTCGGCGTGCACGCGGGCGATCTCATTGCCGAGGTTGCGCTCGCCATCGAGATGGGCTGCGAAGTCGCCGACATCGGCCACACGATCCATCCGCATCCGACGCTGAGCGAGTCGGTCGGCATGGCCGCGGAAGTCTTCGAAGGCACGATCACCGATCTGTACATTCCGAAGAAGAAGTAATGCGGTCCTGGTTCGTACGGGCGGCCAACTGAAAAAACGAAGCCCCGGCTCATGGCCGGGGCCCCTCGCCCGCAGGTGCAGCAACTGACGAGGAAACCGGCAGCGGGCACAGGTGTTGACTGGCGCGCGCCGCGAATGGTTCCGTCGCCTCGCAAGCACGACTCCAATCCAGCACGTGGGTGGCGCTAAACGCGGAAGCTCGACTGCGCACTCTTGCGGAGAGTTGCGCGCGGCCGTGCTACCGGCCGGTTGGATGCGCGGGATCGCAAAGATCCGGCACGGTTGGTCATCGGCTCGGCCGTGGAACAGCTGGTCGACAAGCGCACGCGGCAGGAAGTGCTTCGCGCATGGGAGGCGGTTGCCGTCGAGCGCAGTGTTCGACATCCGGGACGGTCTCCGCGTCCAACCCCGAGCGTGTTCGTTCGAGTAGCCCGCAATGCGTGCGACGCCACGCACTCCTGAGCCCGCCGCGTCCGCGTCGGTTGCCGTAAGTCCGCTTGCGTTCTATACTTTTGCGGCTAGATCGGGCGGATTGCCCACCTCCCCAGACCGACGAGCCCTGCGTGCATGATTCGATGACCGCAGGCCGCCGGCTGGCGTCGCGCGCAATCGGCTGGCAGGCCGGCGCCACGGCGCTGGCTGCGCTGGCCTTCTCGCTGCGCGGCGCCCCGGAGGCGCTCGCTGCACTGGTAGGAGGTGGCGCTGTCGTACTGGGCTCGCTGCTGGCCGCGTGGCTGAGTTATCGCGGCGGGGTGCAGCCGGCAACGGTGGTGCTGGTGCGGTGGTTTGCCGGCGTCGTGGTGCGCTGGATCGCGGTGCTGGTGGTGCTGGTGCTGGGCTTTGGTATCTGGCGCTTGCCGCCGCTGCCTTTGCTGGCAGGTGTGGCAGTGGCGCTGGCGGCCCAAGGGCTGGTCGCGCTGCGCCGCTGAACTGAATTCATTCTTTGCGGAACTGGGACTTATGGCGGGCGACGCAGAACTTACACCGACCGGCTACATCCAGCACCACCTCAAGAACCTCACGTTCCAGGTGCAGGAAGGCGGCTTCTGGACGATCCACGTGGACACGCTGGTCACGTCCGTGCTCATGGGCCTGCTGATGGTGTTCGCTTTCTGGACCGCTACGCGCCGTCCAACCGCCGGCGTGCCGGGCAAATGGCAGGCGTTCGTCGAGATCTGCCTGGAGTTCGTCGACCGGCAGGCGCGTGACACGTACCACGGCCCCAGCAAGCTCGTGACGCCGATCGCGATCACGCTGTTCTTCTGGATCCTGCTGATGAACCTGCTGAAGATGATTCCGGCGGACTTCATCGCGCTGCCGCTCGAAGCGCTCGGCGTGCATTACTGGAAGCCGGTCCCGACCGCGGACGTCAACGCCACGCTCGGCATGTCGATCAGCGTGTTCTTCCTGATGCTGTTCTTCGCACTGCGCTCCAAGGGCCTGGGCGGCTTCACCAAGGAATTTCTGACCGCGCCGTTCGGCAAGTGGATGGTGCCGTTCAACCTGATCCTCAACATCGTCGAGTGGCTGAGCAAGCCGATTTCGCTGGCGATGCGACTGTTCGGCAACATGTTCGGCGGCGAGATCGTCTTCCTGCTGATCTGGGTCCTTGGCGGCGCCGGCATCATCGGCGCGCTGGCAGGCGGCCTGTTCGGGCTGGGCTGGATGCTGTTCCACCTGCTGGTCATCCCGCTGCAGGCCTTCATTTTCATGATGCTGTCGATCGTCTACCTGAGCCTGTCGGAAGACGCGCACTGACGCGTTCGCC
>CADCUA010000326.1 GCA_902805755.1 uncultured Lysobacter sp. | reverse complement strand
ACCTCCTCGCCGCCGCGCATCACGCGCACCATGGTGTGCAGCACGTAGTCGGGGTAGCCGGTCGGGATGCCGGCGTCGGCCGCCTGGTGTTCACTGCGAGCCTGTCGCAGCCCGCGGGCCCAGACGGTGTGCGCTTCCGCTATTCGGTCCTCGATGGCACCGCCACGGTGGCCGATGGCGATTACGTCGGCGCAAGCAACCTCGAGGCGTTCATCCCGGCGGGCGAGAGCAGCGTCGCGATCGTGGTCGATATTCACGGCGACCTGCGCGCCGAGGGCGATGAAACGCTCTCCATCGAACTGACTGCAATCGAAGGTGCCGTGGCCGGTGACACCGCTGGTGTCGGCACGCTGCTCAACGATGATCAGACGATCATCCCGATCCACCGGATCCAGGGCAGCGGCGAGCGTTCGACGCTGGCCGGGCAGGTGGTCTCGACGCGAGGCGTCGTGACCGGCCGCAAGGCGAACGGCTTCTTCATCCAGAGCCTGGACGTCGATGCAGATGCGGACGCCGCGACGTCCGAAGGCCTGTTCGTATTCACGCGCACCGCGCCAGCGTCCGACGTCGTCGTCGGCCGCGTGCTCATCGTGCGCGGTACCGTCACCGAGTTCGTGCCGCCGTCCGACCCGGGGCAGTCGCCCTTGACCCAGCTGGCCGGCACGGTTGCGGTCACGCCGCAGGGCAGCGCCGCGTTGCCGGCGCCGGTCGCGCTTTCCGCCGGCTTTCCCGACGCCGCGGGTCCGCTCGACCAGCTCGAACGCATCGAAGCGATGCGCGTCACCGTGCCGCGCTTCACGGTCACCGCGCCAACCGGCGGCTTCACCAATGAGATCCAGGCCACGGGCAGCAGCAACGGCGTGCTGCACGGTGTCGTTGCCGGCGTCGCGCGGCCGTTCCGCGAGCCGGGCATCCAGGCGCCCGACCTGCCGCCGTCCGGCAGCGTGCCGCCGATCCCGCGCTGGGACTTCAACCCCGAACTCGTTTCGGTCGACACCGACGTGCTCGGCGGCCCCGCACTCGACCTTGCAGCCGGCACCGAGATCGCCGACCTCACCGGTCCGCTGGATTACGGCTTCCGTCGTTACACGATCGCCCTTGACCCGGCCGCGACGGGCGCCGTCACCGCCGGCCCTGCGCCTCGCGCTGTGAAGACGGCCGATGCCGACGCGTTTTCCGTCGCCGGCTACAACCTCGAGCGCTTCTTCGACGAGATCGACGACCCGACCACCGGCGAGCCGCGCCTGACCGCCGCGGCGCTGGAGCGGCGCATGGCAAAGGCCTCGCTCGCGATCCGCGACAGCCTGCGGACGCCGGACATCCTGGGCCTCGTCGAGGTCGAGAACCTGTCCGTGCTGCAGCGCCTGGCTGGGCGCATCAATGCCGATGCGGTCGCCGCCGGCGAACCCGATCCGCAGTACAGCGCGCACCTGGTCGAAGGCAACGACGTCGGCGGCATCGATGTCGGTTTCCTGCTCAAGTCCGCGAACGTCGGCGAGGGCACGCCGCGCGTAGCCGTGCATTCGGTCGCGCAGGTCGGCAAGGACACCACGTGGATGCGTCCTGACGGCGGCACCGAACTGCTCAACGACCGCCCGCCGCTCGCGCTCGATGCCACCGTGCATTACGCCGACGGCCGCGCATTCCCGGTCAGCGTGGTCATCGTCCACCAGCGTTCGCTACGTGGCGCGGAAACCAACGACGCGTCCGGCGAGCGCATCCGCAGCAAGCGCCAGCGTCAGGCCGAGTTCCTCGCAGCCTACCTGCAGGGCCGACAGACGAACGATCCGTCCACGCGCCTGGTCGTGCTCGGCGACTTCAATGCGTTCGAATTCAACGACGGCCTCGCCGACACCATGAACGTGGTGACCGGCACGCCGACGCCGGACGAGCAGACCGCGGTGCTTGCCGATGGCGTGGACCTCGTCGATCCCGATCTCGTGAACCTCGGCGGCCTGGAGCCACCCCACGAGCGCTATTCGTTCGTGTTCGGTGGCAACGCGCAGACGCTGGACCACGTGCTGGTCAACGAGGAGCTGATCGTCAACACGCGCCACGTCTCGCTCGACCACGCGCGCATCAATGCCGATTTCCCGGAGACCTACCGCAACGACGCGAACTCGCCCTCGCGCCTGTCGGACCACGATCCGGTCGTCGCGTACTTCGTGCCGCGTCGCCGTGCGGACCTGGTGGTCACGGCGTTCGCGCCGTTCTCCACCGTGCAGGCCGGCACGACGCTCGCGTTCGAAGTGAAGCTGGGCAACAACGGCCCGGAACAGGCCGACGAGCCGGGCATCGGTTTTGCGATCGATGCCGAGCTGCCGATGCTTGCCACCACGGCCCCGGCCGGCTGGAACTGCGATGCGCCGAAGGTCGAAACCGGCCGCACGCTGGTGACCTGCCATGCCGAATCGCTGGCACGCGACGCCGTGGCGGCGTTCGCATTGAGCGCGGATGCGACGCCGGCGCTGATCGGCCGCACGCTGCGCGTGGACGCGGTTGCCAGCGCTGAATCCACCGACCCGGTGGCGGCCAACAACGCCGCCGCCGCGCAGCTCGAGGTGGTTTCGGTGGCGGACCTGGGCATCGTGATCGTGGGGCCGGACCGTCCGTTGAGCGGTGGCGATGACGCGGCGTACCCCGTCTCCGTCCACAACAACAGCGCGAACCTTGCCGTCACCCCGGTGATGTCGCTGTGGGGCAATGCGCCAGCCGCGAACGTCACGCTGCCGGCGCCGGCGGGGTGGCGCTGTTCGGTCGACGACGCCAGCGACGGTTTCGTTGCGCGCTGCACGGCGCAGTCGCTGCAGGCGGCGAGCACGCAGACGTTCGACCTGCGGGTGCGCGTGCCGCGACTCCAGCGCGCCGGGCTGTTGAACGTGCGCGCCGGCATCGACGGCGTCAGCACCGACGTCAACGCCGACAACGACGCGGCGAGCCACGTTGCACGGACGGTGCCGGGGCCGCGATAAGGCCGGATCGCTTAC
>CADCUA010000325.1 GCA_902805755.1 uncultured Lysobacter sp. | reverse complement strand
TCGTCCAGCACCGAGCGCTGTACGGCCTTGCGCACGGGCGCGTTACCCGCCTGGCAGGTTTCATCTATCGATCGGGACTTCATCGCCCCAGTGGTGGCGGCCGCTGCAATGGTGGCGTCGCGTGGCAGTGGCATACGACGGCCCGCCGTAGGATGACGGGCATCTGAGAGGAGCGCCCATGCACGGCAGTGGTCTGGACATCGCTTTGGTATTCCTGCTGGCAGCCGTAGTCGCCGCACCGCTTTTCCGCCGTTTCGGGCTGGGCGCGGTGCTGGGCTATCTCGCGGCCGGCGCTCTGCTGGGCCCGCAAGCATTCGCAGTGGTACGCGACGCGGAGCCCGTGCTTGCAGCGTCGGAAATCGGCGTGGTCATGATGCTGTTCGTGCTCGGGCTCGAGCTCTCGCCTTCGCGCCTGAAGGTGATGCGGCGACCGGTGTTCGGCGTGGGTGGTGCACAGATGGCCGCGTGCGCACTTGCGCTCGGGCTGATCGCAGGTGCGGCCGGGCTCGAATGGAAAGCGGCAGCGGTGGTTGGCATCGCACTTGCGCTGTCATCCACGGCCGTGGGCCTGCAACTGCTCTCCGAACACCGCGCGGTGCATTCCGAGCATGGCCGGCTGGCGTTTGCAGTGCTGCTGTTCCAGGACCTGGTGGCGATTCCGCTGCTGGCTGCGATTCCGCTGCTCGGCCACGGGGCCGGCGGGTTCAACCCGTTGGCGGTCGCCAAGGCGATAGGCGCGGTGGCGCTCGTCGTGCTCGGCGGGCGGCTCCTGCTTCGCCACGGGTTCCGTTGGGTCGCACGCACCGGCATGCCGGAGGTATTCACGGGCGCTGCGCTGCTGACCGTGCTCGGCGCCGCGTGGATCATGCAGCACGCCGGCCTGTCGCCGGGGCTGGGGGCGTTCCTCGCGGGCGTCCTGCTCGCCGACTCCGAGTTCCGCCACGAGCTTGAATCGCAGATCGAGCCGTTCAAGGGCCTGCTGCTGGGGCTGTTCTTCATGGCCGTGGGCATGAGCCTCGATCTGGCGCGCATTGCCGCCTCGCCGCTGTCCACCGCTGCGTTGGTGGTCGGCCTGATGACGGTGAAGGGCGCGCTGATCTTCGCCGTCGGGCGTCGGCCCGGCGGACTGTCGTCGATCAATGCGCTGCGCCTGGCAGGCGTGCTGGCGCTGGGTGGGGAATTCGCGTTCGTCGTCTTTACCGAATCCGCGCGCGTGGGCCTGATCGATCCGGTATTGCGGGACCGCCTGGTCGCCGCGGTCGGCCTGTCGATGGCGGTCACGCCACTGCTCATATCCCTGCTCGCGCGCGTGCTGCCCGCGCGCGCCGCAGGCACTGCGCGCGCGTTCGATGCGGTGCCCGAAGGGCATCCCCAGGTGCTGATCGCCGGTTTCGGTCGCTTCGGGCAGGTCGTGGCGCGCCTGCTCGCCGCCCAGCGCCTGGCGTTTATTGCGATCGAGCCCAGCGCGGACCAGGTCGACTTCGTGCGTCGATTCGGCAATCCGGTCTACTACGGCGACCCGAGCCGCTCCGACCTGCTGCGCTCGGCGGGCGCGCAGCAGGCCCGCGTGTTCGTTATCGCGCTGGAGGATCCGGACGCGTCGCTACGAACCGCCCGCACGATCCGGCAGCAGTATCCCGACGCCGTGGTCTATGCGAGCGCGCGCGACCGCCGCCACGCCTGGGAACTGATGGACCTGCGTGTGCATGCGGTACGCGAGGCCTTCCATTCCAGCCTGCACACCGGAGAGCGCGTGCTGGTCGACCTGGGCATGGACCCGACCACGGTCGCCGAGCATGCCCGACGCTTCCGTGAGCACGACGAGCGCCTGCTGGCGGCCCAGTACCAGATCCGCGACGACGAGGATGCGCTGCTGCAGAGCGCGCATGATGCAAGGCGCGAGCTGGAACAGTTGTTCGACGCTGACCAGGGAGCCGGTGTGCTGGGTGGAATCGTCGGCGGCGATACAAATCTGCGGCGTTAGCATCAGCGGTCGCGCGCCATGGAACGTCGCTACTAACAAGTTATGCGCGGCGGCCGAGTGAGAGGGTGCAGGGCAAGTCGGCAGAGCGTCGACATCCGGACCACGCCAGAAGCCACCGCTGTGTGAGGCAGGCGCGACGCGTCCGAAGGAGAGAAAGCCCCGCCGGTGAATCCTGTCCAGCGTCCCTGTTTCAGGACATGGGATTGGGCGGGGGAGGCGGATCCGACGGTAGCGGGATGAACTCGCCGTCATCCAGGTCAGGCAGCTTCATGCGCCCGGCCCGCCAGTCGGCCTTGGCCTGCTCGATGCGCTCCTTGCGGGACGAGACGAAGTTCCATTCGATGAAACGCGGCCCGACGGGCTCGCCGCCCAGCAGCATCAGAACGGCGGCCGCCCTTGCCGTGATCGTTGCCGCCTGGCCTGCCCCGAAGACCAGCATCCGGCCTTCCGCGAATACCTGGCCATCCGCTTCCACCTCGCCCTGGACCACGTACGCCGCGCGCTCGGAGTACTCGTCCGGCAGCGCGACCCGGGCGCCCGGCTGCAGAACGCAGTGGACATAGAACATCGGCGATCGGGTGCGGACCGACGCGCGGGCGCCGTACGCACTGCCGGCCACGATGCGCCCCCATACCCCATCGGACTCGATCACCGGCAGCACGTTGGCCTCGTAATGATCGAAGGCCGGGTCGATCTCCTCGTCTTCCTCGGGCAATGCAACCCAGGCCTGGATGCCATGCATGGGTCCACCATGGCTGCGGCCCTGCTCGAACCGCTCCGAGTGGGTAATGCCGCGGCCGGCGGTCATCAGGTTCAGCGCGCCGGGGCGGATGGCCAACTCCGTGCCGAGGCTGTCGCGGTGCATGATCTCGCCGTCGAACAGGTAGGTCGCGGTGGCGAGGCCGATGTGCGGGTGCGGGCGGACGTCGATGCCCTCGTCCACGCCAAGCCGCGCCGGGCCCATCTGGTCGAAGAAGATGAACGGGCCGACCATGGTCCGCAGC
>CADCUA010000324.1 GCA_902805755.1 uncultured Lysobacter sp. | reverse complement strand
TCTGGTCAAATATTCGCCACTGTTTCCACGCTTGTTCACAGCCCCTGTGGACAAGCGCTTGGGGGATGCTGTGGATAAGGAACGCATCCGCAGCAACTACGGGCGGTCGAGCTTGTTTGGTGATTTTTTCGACAGCGAAAATGCTTGACTTCTAACGTTTTTATTACGTCTGGCATCGTCGTTGTCGCTGCAACTGGGGGTCGGAAATACGCGTTGGACGGCGGCCAACCATCCGATGAGTCGCGGCTCGTCACGCCACGATTCGTAATGCGCTGGCGCAAGCGCCAACCGGTAAGCTTGCCGCGGGCACCCGCCCGTCCAGCTTCCGGAATCCGAATGGCCACCAGCTCACCATTGCTTGTGACGTTTTCGATCTATCTCGCCGCCATGGTCCTGATCGGGTTCGCCGCGTGGCGCTCGACGCGCAATTTCGACGACTACATCCTCGGCGGCCGTTCGCTAGGAGGGCTCGTGACCGCGCTTTCGGCGGGCGCGTCCGACATGAGCGGCTGGCTGCTCATGGGCCTGCCCGGCGCGATGTACCTGGGAGGCCTGTCGGAAGCCTGGATCGCATTCGGCCTGATCGCCGGTGCATGGGCGAACTGGCGCCTCGTCGCCGGACCGCTACGCGTATACACCGAGCGCACGAGCAACGCGCTGACGCTGCCGGATTACTTCACCCACCGCTTCGCGGATGAAAACCGCATGCTGCGCGTGCTTTCAGCGCTGGTCATCCTGGTGTTCTTCGCCGTGTACTGCGCCTCGGGCGTGGTCGCAGGCGCGCGCCTGTTCGAAAGCGTGTTCGGCCTGCCGTATGCGCAGGCGATCTGGTGGGGCGCGGCAGTCACGATCCTCTACACGCTGGTCGGCGGCTTCCTGGCCGTGAGCTGGACCGACACCGTGCAGGCAACGCTGATGATCTTCGCGCTGGTGCTGACGCCCATCGTCGTCCTGCTGAGCCTCGGTGGCGTGCAGCCTAGCCTCGCGCTCATCCAGCAGGTCGACCCGGCCCGGCTGGACTGGTTCAAGGGCGGCACGCTCGGTGTCGTCGGCATCGTCTCGCTGCTTGCGTGGGGGCTGGGGTACTTCGGCCAGCCCCACATCCTCGCGCGCTTCATGGCCGCCGATAACATCGCCACGATTCCCAAGGCCCGCCGCATCGGCATGATCTGGATGATCGCCTGCCTGCTGGGCGCGATGGCGGTGGGCTTTTTCGGCATTGCGCATTACGCGGCCCATCCCGAAGGCGCGGCGGCAGTGAATGCGAACTCCGAACGCGTCTTCATCGAACTGTCGGAAGAACTCTTCAATCCCTGGATCGCCGGCATCCTGCTGTCGGCGATTCTCGCCGCGGTCATGAGCACGCTGTCGGCGCAGTTGCTGGTGTGTTCGAGCGCGTTGACCGAGGACTTCTATCGCGGCTTCCTGCGGCGCAACGCCGGCCAGCGCGAACTGGTCTGGGTCGGGCGCGCGATGGTGCTTGCGGTCGCCCTGATCGCACTCGCGATCGCGCAGGATCCGGACAGCCGCGTGCTCTCGCTGGTCAGCTACGCGTGGGCCGGCTTCGGCGCCGCGTTCGGTCCGGTGGTGGTGCTGTCGCTCTTCTGGAAGCGCATGACGCGTAATGGCGCGCTTGCGGGCGTCGTGACCGGTGCGCTGGTGGTGATCGGGTGGAAGGAGATCGCCGTCAACCAGTGGGGCAGTGGCCTGTACGAGATCGTCCCCGGCTTTATCGCGGCGGCCGTGGCGGTGTTCGTCGGCAGCCTGCTCGACCGCGAGCCACCGGCGCAGGTGCAGATCACGCACGAGCAGGTCCGCGCCTCGCTGCGCGAAACCGGGTATTGAGCGGCCGTCGCCTGTGAGCCTGGACCGCCGGCCCCCTGCGATCGCGCTGATGGGGCCGACGGCGTCGGGCAAGACCGCGCTTGCGATCGAGTGGGCGCAGCGGCTGGGCGGCGAGATCGTCAGCGTCGACTCGGCGCTGGTCTATCGCGGGCTGGACATCGGCTCGGCCAAGCCGACGGCGGAGGAACTGGCGGCCGTTCCGCACCACCTGATCGATATCCGCGATCCCTGGCAACCCTATTCGGCGGCCGAGTTCGCGGCCGATGCGCGACGCGCGATCGAAGGAATCGTCGCGCGCGGACGTGTCCCGATCCTGGCGGGCGGTACGGGCCTCTACTTCCATGCCTTGCTCGACGGCCTGTCGGAGATGCCGCAAGCCGATCCGGCGGTCCGTGCCGAACTCGAAGCGGAAGCACAGGCAGTCGGTTGGAGCACCCTGCATGCACGGCTGCACGCGCTGGACCCGCAGGCCGCAGCGCGTATCCATGCGACCGACGCCCAACGCATCCAGCGTGCTCTCGAAGTGCATCGCATTTCCGGTCGCACCATGAGCGCGTGGCGCGGTGAGGCGCGCGCACGTCCGGACCTGCCGTGTCGCGTGCTGCGGCTTGCGCTCGCGCCGGCCGACCGTGCGGTCCTGCATACGCGCATTGAAAGGCGTTTCGACACGATGCTCGATGCGGGCTTCCTCGACGAGGTGCAGGGACTGCGCGCGCTCGCGCCACTGCGTGAGCATCCACGTCCGCTGGACCTGCCGGCATTGCGCGCCGTCGGCTACCGGCAGGCCTGGGAGCATCTGGACGGCGCAAGCGATTACCCGAGGTTCCGCGAGCGCGGCATTTTCGCCACGCGCCAGCTCGCCAAGCGCCAGTTGACCTGGCTCAGGGGGCGGCTCGACCTGCGCTGGTTCGACCCCGTGACCGAACGGGACGGCCTCGAAACCGCACTTTCGCTGTTTCTGGGCGACGCCCGCTCTGGCTGATGGTGGAAGCGGCGGCGGAACTGCGACGTCGCGCGGGCTGAACACAAGCTATATGCGATACCATCCGCCGGTCGCCGTTGCGTCACCGCAACAACGCCGGTTCACGGCACGACCGCCATCCAGCGCACCTAATAACTAGAAAAAGCCGGGGAATACCGATGTCGAAGGGC
>CADCUA010000323.1 GCA_902805755.1 uncultured Lysobacter sp. | reverse complement strand
CCCCCGGCCGACCCCCACTCCTACCGCCCCACTTAACCGCCCTGGCTATCGCCGACCCGGCTTTACCGCGCCAACCCCGGTACCACGCCACCCCACAAGCTTCAGCGTTCGATGACGTGGATCGCGATGCCGGCCGCGCGACGTTGCGCGGTCGGCACGCCCGCACCGACCGACACGCCACTGCGACGCCCGTAGGAGCCGCCGCCGACGCCCAGACTGACCGGCGAGCCGACCGTGTCCACGCCCAGCAGCAGCACGCCGTTCGCACCCAGCGCCGCGGCCTCGCTCACGAGGCGATCGATCGATGCGTTCGTCTGCCCCTGGGTGCCGAAACCGACCGCGCTGGTGGACTCCAGTCGTGCGATTTCCTCATAGCGGCGCGGGGCGGTCTGATAGACCTGCACCTGCGCCGGCGATAGCGCCGGGCGCGACTGGCCCAGCATGACTTTCTGCGTGCTCGCACAACCGCCGAGCACGAGCGCCGTGGCCAGCAACGCGGCCGGTATACGCATCTTCATCGCCATGCCTCTCGGTGGAATCAAGCGAGCGTAGTCGTGCACGTTGCAACACCGTGTAGAAATTGCACGCCGCCCGCCAAGGCTTGCGGCATTCGTTCAGCCACCCCTGTGTTGAAGCACAACCGTGCGCGTTCACCGCAGTGCGCGCTCGTGCTTCGTATGGGCGCGGCTCAGTGGCATCGGCACGATGCGCACCGCCACTACGCTCGAGCCATAAGCGTGCGTTGCCTTGCTGAAACCAAAACGGCTACCCAAACGGGCCACAGTCTGTGACGAACGTCGCTGCGCCCGAGGCGCCTGCTGGCAATGATGCACGCCCTTTCAACCGGGCCGGTGCAGCGTCTGCATCTCCCGGCACCACCCCATCGTTTGCCGGTTTTCTGCAGCGATGAACTCCACCTGGGAGCAGTACATGCAAGTGATGGGCACCGAGTTGCGCAAGATCAGCCTCAGGGAAGGCGTGATCGCAGCGCTGTTGAGCTTTGCATTCACCGGCGGCTGGGCGATGGCGCTCACGTCGTTCGGTCGTGACCCGTCGCAGGCGCTCAACCTGTTCGTGCCGGTGTTCATCGGCTCGTTGATTTCCGTCGCCGGCATCAACCCGGTCAAGAGCCCGCAGCTGGTCGCCCTGGTCGGTCTGGGCGCGGCGGGCCTGATGACCGCGGTGAAGTGGGCCACGCCGCTGCTGACCGGCGTCGCCTGACGGCAGTACCCGCCGCGGTCGAAGACGCGGCGGTGTAGCTTTACTCGTAGTAGAGGCAGACGCGGCCCCGTCTCGAAGGCGGGACACCGCAGCGTGGTTTCGCGATCTGCGTTTCGACATCGAAGTTCTGCCCGCCGGCAGTAACGCGACCTTCGCGTCCGTTAACGGACGCGGTAGCGGCAACCGCCGCATTCACACTACCGCGACCGCGCGCGGCAAGGATGGAGGCACCCATATTCCGGTGCTTGCCATGACCCGTTCCATTGCCTCTTCCCCGCGCGTGCTGGTGCTTGCGCTGCTGCCGCTGGCACTGGCCGCCTGCAGCCGCTCGCCCACGCCGCAGAGCCAACCCGCAGCCGCTGCTACCGAAGCCGCGCCTGCAGCGACCGCAACGGGCACGAACAACGACGCCACCCTGCCGGCTTCGGCCGCGGACAATCCCGGCGTGCAGGACGGCCAGCCCGGCTCGCCGGATACGACCACGCTGCCGGTGGCGCCCGGCGGTGGGCAGGGCCAAGCCGCGGCATTGCCGGCGCCGCCACCGGTGGTCGCCGCGGCGGCTGATGCCGAACTGCCCAAGGACGGCCCGCTCCGCGCGCAGGTGCTCCTGGAGCGCGCGTTCTTCTCGCCCGGCGAGATCGATGGCTCGAACGGCAGCAACATGCGCAAGGCGGTCACCGCGTTCCAGACCGCGAACGGGCTGACCGCGAGCGGGACCCTGGACGAGAAAGCCTGGGAACTGCTCAACCGCGACACCGCACCGGTGCTGATCGAATACACGCTCTCGCCCGAGGACGTGGCCGGTCCGTTCGAGGCCGTGCCGAAGGAGCCGATGGAAATGGCCAAGCGCGACTCCATGCCGTATGCCTCGGTCGAGGAAAAGCTCGGGGAGAAGTTCCACGCCAGCCCCGGCCTGCTGAAGAAGCTCAACCCCGAGGTGCAGTTCACCGCCGGCACCAAGATCACCGTGCCGAACGTGAGCGCGGGCGAGCAGCTGCCGGCGGCGGCGAAGATCGTGGTCGACAAATCCGACTCCGCGCTGATGCTGGAAGACGCCTCCGGCAAGGTGCTCGCGCAGTTTCCGGTGACCACCGGCAGCGCTCAATTCCCGTTGCCGATCGGCGACTGGAAAGTGACCTCGGTCGCGCCGAACCCGACCTGGCATTACGACCCGAAGCTGATCGCCGGCAGCAAGAAGACCGACGAGAAGGCCAAGATTCCCGCGGGGCCGAACAACCCGGTCGGCACGACCTGGATCGACCTGACCAAGGAGCATTACGGCATCCACGGCACGCCGGAACCGTCGCGGGTAGGCAAGAGCGAGTCCAACGGCTGCATCCGCATGACGAACTGGAGCGCGTCCGCACTCGGCAAGCTCGCGACGAAGGACATGCTGGTCACGATGCGCGATTGATTCGCGCCGGCGGCGCGGCCGGCATCGCCCGGCCGCGGCTGCGTGCGTGTTCGTGCGTCGACAGCCGACGCAGGTGCTGATATCGGCTCGCGTGCAACTGTGGTCTACCATGCGGCAAACCGGTCCGGTCCGCCGGCCACGCATTCGATGCCGCAAAGGGAACTGCATGTCCAACCGCACCATCCAGCGGCCGACCGCCGCATTCGTCGGCGCCTCGTGGGTCGCACTCGGTGTCGGCGCGATCGCGTACATCGCCGGGCTGTGGAATGCGCCGATGGCGCTCAACGAGAAGGGCTATTACTTCACGCTGCTGATGTACGGCCTGTTCTCGGCGGTCTCACTGCAGAAATCCGTGCGCGACCGG
>CADCUA010000322.1 GCA_902805755.1 uncultured Lysobacter sp. | reverse complement strand
GGTTGAGCGTGGCGGAGGGCCGCATCACCGTCGTGGTCCTCTCCGGGTCCGGGTGGAAGTAGCCGCCGATGTCGGCCGGCGAGCCCTGCACGGCCAGCAGCTCATCGACGATCGCCTGCTCGTGCTCGCGCAGCGTCGAGGCCAGGGCCGAGAACGCCTCGGCCAGGGCTGTGTCCTCGCTCTGCTCGGCCAGCTCCTCGGCCCAGTAGAGCGCCAGGTAGAAGTGGCTGCCGCGGTTGTCGGTGGTGCCGAGCTTGCGGCCGGGCGAGCGGTTCTCGGCCAGGAACGTGCCGGTGGCCCGGTCGAGGGTGTCGGCCAGCACCTGCGCCCGCGCGTTGTCGGTGGAGGTCGCCAGGTGCTCGAAGCTCGCCGCCAGGGCGAAGAACTCGCCCAGGCTGTCCCAGCGCAGGTAGTTCTCCCTCACCAGCTGCTGGACGTGCTTGGGCGCCGAGCCGCCGGCGCCGGTCTCGAACAGGCCGCCGCCGTTCATCAGCGGCACGACCGAGAGCATCTTGGCGCTGGTGCCGAGCTCGAGGATCGGGAACAGGTCGGTGTTGTAGTCGCGCAGCACGTTGCCGGTGACCGAGATGGTGTCCTCGCCGCGGCGGATCCGCTCCAGGGAGTACGCCGTGGCGTCGGCCGGCGACATGATCTCGATGGTCAGGCCCTCGGTGTCGTGCTCGGGGAGGTACTTCTCCACCTTGGCGATGAGGTTGGCGTCGTGGGCGCGGGCGCTGTCGAGCCAGAAGACGGCCGGGGTGTCGGAGGCCCGGGCCCGCGTGACGGCCAGCTTGACCCAGTCGCGGATCGGGTCGTCCTTGGTCTGGCACGCCCGCCAGATGTCGCCGGCCTCGACGTCGTGCTCGATCAGCGTCGCACCGGCACCGTCCACCACGCGCACCGTGCCCGCGGCCGGCACCTCGAAGGTCTTGTCGTGGGAGCCGTACTCCTCGGCGGCCTTGGCCATCAGGCCGACGTTGGGCACCGACCCCATGGTCGAGGGGTCGAAGGCGCCATTCGCGCGGCAGTCGTCGAGGACGGTCTGGTAGACCGAGGCGTAGGAGGAGTCGGGGATCACCGCGAGGGTGTCCTGCTCCTCACCGTCGGCGTTCCACATGTGGCCCGAGGTGCGGATCATCGCCGGCATCGAGGCGTCGACGATGACGTCGGAGGGCACGTGCAGGTTGGTGATGCCCTTGTCGGAATTCACCATCGCCAGCGCCGGGCGCTGCGCATACACCGCGGCCAGGTCGGCCTCGATCGCCTCGCGCACGCTCGCATCGAGCTGCGGCAGGCGCGCGTACAGGTCGCCGATGCCGTTGTTCGCATCGAAGCCGATCGATTCCAGTGCCACGGCGTGCTTGGCCAGCACTTCGCCATAGAAGCGCTTGACCACGTGGCCGAACATGATCGGGTCGGAGACCTTCATCATCGTCGCCTTCAGGTGCAGCGAGAACAGCACGCCGCTTTCGCGCGCATCCGCAATCTGCGCATCGATGAACGTATTGAGCGCGCGTGCACTCATGGTCGACGCATCGATGATCTCGCCGGCCTGCAGTGCGGTCTTGTCCTTCAGCACGGTGGTCGCGCCGTCGCTGCCGACCAGTTCGATGCGCACGTTGCCGGCACGCTCGACGGTCAGCGAACGCTCGCTGCCGTAGAAATCGCCACCGTCCATGTGCGCGACATGCGACTTCGACTCGCCGCTCCACTTGCCCACGCGGTGCGGATGCTTGCGTGCAAAGTTCTTCACGCTCAGCGGCGCGCGGCGATCGGAATTGCCTTCGCGCAGCACCGGGTTCACCGCGCTGCCCTTGGTGCGGTCATAACGCGACTTGATGTCTTTTTCCTCGGCCGTCTGCGGCTCTTCCGGATAATCCGGCAGCGCGTAGCCGTGCTGCTGCAGCTCGCGGATCGCGGCCTTGAGCTGCGGCACCGACGCGGAGATGTTCGGCAGCTTGATGATGTTCGCTTCCGGCGCGGTTGCGAGCTCGCCGAGTTCGGCGAGGTGGTCGCCGATCTTCTGCGTATCGGTCAGGCGCTCGGGGAACTGCGCAAGGATGCGGCCGGCCAGCGAGATGTCGCGGGTTTCGACTTTGATGCCGGCGGTGCCGGTGAATGCTTCGACGATCGGAAGCAGCGAGGCCGTGGCCAGGAACGGGGCTTCGTCGGTGAGCGTGTAGATGATCTTCGGGGTGTTCGACATGGCGGGGCTCGCTGGCGGTCTTGCGTGTTCGGGCGATCGTGCGGGGCGCATCGGACGGATGTCCGCGATCGGGCAGGGACTTCAGCCGCGCCGGGCGCGGAGCCGCGCATTGTCGCGGTTCGCGCTCGGCGGGGCAAAAGACCGGATCGGCATGACGCTAGAGCCACGCGGCCTGTTTCGTATCGCGAAGGCGCTATGGCGTTACCGACGCGCAGCGCATGCGGTAGAGAACGCGGTGCAGACGCATTGCACAGGTGTCGAAGCAGCCCTCGCGCGCGGAATCCTTCAACGCGCACTGCGTGCGAATGAAAGGCCGGGAAACCAAGGCGCGATCACGCCGCCCAGTCCGACGGCTGCAACGGCGCGAGGCCGTGCGCCTGGCGCGCGCGGTCGCATTGCGGGCTGGGCTGGCCGTCCTCCCATGCCGCCTGCAGCGCGCTGCACGGGCTGGGCCGCTGCGCATAGATGCCGCACTGCACCGCGTCGCCGACGCGACCTTGCAGCGCGACGCAGCGCATCGGTGACGAGTACGTGCCGCGCATGACGACGCGATGCGGATCCAGCGTCTCGGTCAGCGCGGCCGGCGTGACGCCGGCCAGCGCCGGTTCGGTCTCGCTCCAGTGGAAGGCCACGCGGAAATGCGCGCAGCAGGCGCCGCAGGCGAGGCAGGGATGGGGCGTCATGGCGGCGTGCGGCGAGGCGGTGCGGAAACCATGCGCATTGTCCCGCAGCGTGCGCGCATCCGGCCAGCCGCGGCTACGACGCGGCCGGCGCAAGTTACCGCGACGTCAGGCAGCGCCGCAGCACTTCTTGTATTTCTTCCCGCTGCCGCAGGGGCAGGGCGCATTGCGATCCGGCGTCTCCGCGCGCTTGATCGGCTCGCGCGGCGTCAATGCATCGATGCGGTGGTGGTGCAGGTCGGCCAGCATGCTGGGCAGGCCGGCGATGATTTCCAGCCGCTCGCGGTAATCGATCGGCGTGCCGGGTTCGTCCGGGTCCTCGCCCATCACCTCGCCGCTGGCGAGACGGTCGAGCAGGGCGAAGATCTCGTCGATCCACTCGTGCTCGTCCAGCCACGCTTCCCATGCGGTCTCGCGCAGTTCGATGCCGCGGAAGAAACCGAACGCCCAGTCGCGGCCGACGTCCAGCTCATCGGGCTGCTCGTCCTCGGGCTTTTCCGGCAGCCACAGCAGCGGCGCCAGATGGTCCGGCAGCTCGTCGGCGCCGTAGCGCACGCGCTGGGTGACGGTGTTGACATGCGTCTGCAGCAGCGCCTCCACATCGCGGCGCTCGTCCCCGTCGCGCCACTTCGGCGGCGTGCCCCATACGCCCGGCTCCCACTCGGCCATCGGCACCGTGTCCGGTCCGACCGCGAGCGCGGACAGGTAACCGTCCAGCGCTTCCAGGTTGAAGCCCTTGAACGGCACCGCGCGCTGTTCGAGCAACTCGGACAGGCGCTCGATCTGGTCGTCGTCGAGATAGGGGGTGGGCTTCATGGCGATACCGGGCTAACGCGGGAGGTGCATGGTAGTCGTCCACGCTTTGGATCGGGTATGCAAAACCGCGTTCGAGTGCCGGCGCCCGGCCGCGTGCTTCAATCCGCGTCCACCCACGGCCTGCAGTGCATGCCTTTGACTAGCCCATGACCGCCTGTCCCTGCGATTCGTCGCGCCGTTACGCGCAGTGCTGCGGGCCGCTGCATGGCGGCACGCCCGCGCCGAGTGCCGAAGCATTGATGCGCTCGCGCTACAGCGCTTACGCGCGCGGCGATGCCGCTTACGTGCTGGAGACCTGGCACGCGTCAACGCGGCCGGCCACGCTCGCGCTCGATGCACGCACCCGATGGCTGGGGCTGGACGTGCGTCGCCATGAAGTCAGTGATGCGGATGCGGCGCAGGTGGAATTCGTCGCGCGCTATCGCGACGGCGGCGCGCCCGCGGTGCGCCTGCATGAGCTCAGCCGTTTCGTGCGTGAGGACGGCCGCTGGTGGTACGTGGATGGCGACTTTCCATCTGCGCACACGGACCGCCAAGGAAAAGGCGCGGGCTGAGCCGCGCCTTTCCGTTTGTTGCAGCGTTACGAGCGAGTTATTGCACGCTGAACTCGCGCGTCTGCAGCACGTTGCTGCCGGACAGGATCTCCACGCGGTACTGGCCGGCCGGCCAGCCGCTGGGCTTGCTGATATGGAACTCCTGCATGCCCGGCCCCGCGATCGTTCGCGTTTCGGTGTTGACGACCTGCCCGTCCTGATACGTCCAGCGCGCGGTCAGTGGCGTGTTCGCCGCGCCGCCCGTGGTGGCGACGGAGACGTGGATCGTGTCGTTCGGCTTGAACGTGGTGGCTGCGCCGGTCACCCGGTTGTCGGCACCGATCGCATTGCCCAGCTCGATCGTGGTGATGTTGATGCCGGTGTTCGACATCCCGTTGTTGCTGGACGGCAGCGGCGCCGGCGTTGATTGGGTGGCAGGCGCTGTCGAAGCGGTTGGCTGCGTGCCTGCCGCCTCGTTCTTGTTGCGGTTGCAACCGGTCAGCGCGACGGACGCGAGCAGCACGGCGGTGAGGGCGAGGTTCAAAGATGATTTCATGGACAGTTCCTTATGCATGGATGACGGGCGGGCGCGCGGAGCGCTCAGGTCGAGGGCGCTTCGGGCAGCGTGAGCACCTGGCCCGGAAAGATGCGGTCGGGATCGTCCAGCTGGTCGCGGTTGGCCTGGTAGATCACGTTCCATTGGCTGGACCGGCCGTACACGCGCTTGGCGATCGCCGAAAGCGTATCGCCTGCTTCAACCGTGTAGCTGCGCACGTGGCTGCTGGGAGTGATGTCCGGGGCCGAGCTGCTGCCGCTGCGCACATCGGAAAAATCCGCCTGGCCAAGGCCGGGGCGCGCATCGGTCTGCGTGTCGGCGGGCGCGGAACTGCTGCCACCGCGCACGTCGGAAAAGTCGGGCTTGTTCGTGTTCATGGTCGAGCTCCTGCCAAAAGGCGGGGCCACCATCGCATGCGCTCCGTGAAGACCTGAATGCGCATGCCGCTTCGAACCGCGCGGCTCGTTGCGTTCGCCGGAAGGCGCGGCGCTACTGCCGCTCGTCGCGCCCTGGAAGCGGCATCGCGAAGCCGGGCGTCGCGCGCCACGGGTTGATGTCCAGACCGCCACGGCGCGTGTAACGCGCTTCCACCGACAAGGCCTGGGGTTTTGCGTGCTCGAGCAGGTCCTTGAAGATGCGCTCCACGCACTGCTCATGGAACTCGCAGTGGTCGCGGAATGACACGAAATAGCGCAGCAGGCCCGCGCGATCGATCTGCGGGCCGCGGTAATGGATGCTCACGCGCGCCCAGTCCGGCTGGCCGGTGACCGGGCAGTTCGACTTCAGCGCCGCGCTGCTCAACGTTTCCTCGACCACTGCCGTGCCCGCGGACAGGTATTGCGCACGCGGCGGGCCGTAATGGTCGATGTCGACATCGGCCTCGTCGATCGATGCCGCCGGCACGCCGCGGTCCACCGTCGGCACGCCGAACGCGACCGCCACGGGCGCACCGGCGGTCTTCGACAGGTCGCGCTCCATCGCCGCGCGCACCGGCTCGGCGCCGTCGAAGCGCGTGGCATTGAACGAGTTGAGGTAGAGCTTGAGCGACTTCGACTCGATCAGGTTCGGCGACTCGGCCGGCACCGTGAATGTCGCGGTCGCCGTGCGCGGGCGGCCGCGCATGTCCAGCCAGCCGAGCTCGTACGCATGCCAGCGGTCGCTGCCGATGAACGGCAACGCCGAATCCTCCAGGCCGATTTCGCGCCGGCCGTTTGCGCGCGCGATCGGAAACAGCAGCGAGGCGTCGTACTCGCGCGGGTATTCGACCTGTCGGCCGAGCGGAAGGTCATGGGCGGTCATGGCGCGATTATCGCGCGCGGCTGCATCGATGCGATCGCGTCCGCACGCAAATCCCGAAACTGCACCCGGGCACTACTGTGCCGGGTTGCCTTCAAGCCGCAGACGCCGCGCATCGCCACCTGCAGCGATGCACGAGCGCGTTCGAGCTCAGCCGCCGGACGCGCCCGCCGGCGCGTTGCCGCCATGCAGGTAATCCAGTGCGACCTGCAGCAGCGTGCGCACGCCGATGTCGAGCGAGGTTTCATCCAGCGTGAACTTCGGCGAATGGTTGCTTGGCGCGGCGACCGGGTCGATGCCCGGCGCGGTCGCACCGACGAAATAGAACATGGCCGGCACTTCCTTCGCGTAATACGAGAAATCCTCGGCGCCCATCTGCAGCGGCGGCTCGATCACGCGCTCGCTGCCGACCACGGCTTCCAGGCTCGCGCGCATGCGCTGGGTCAGCGCCGGATCATTCACCGTGACCGGGTTACCCGGGCTGTCCGGGACCTGTGCATCGGCGGTCGCGCCGTGCGCGGCGGCGACGTGCGTGGCGACGTTCGCAAGATCGGCATGGATCTTCTTGCGCATCGCCTCGTCGAACGTGCGGATCGTGCCGACCAGTTCGACCTCGTCGGGAATGATGTTGTAGCGGATGCCGCCGTGGATCGAGCCGAAGCTCACCACCGCCGGGTGCCTCGCGATGTCGGTGCGTCGGCTGATCACGGTCTGCGCGCTGCCGACGATGTCCGCCGCGGCCGCGACCGGATCGATGCCGCCCCACGGGCGCGAGCCATGCGTCTGGCGGCCTTTGACCTTGATCGTGAACTTGTCCGACGCCGCCATCAGCGGGCCGCTGCGCACGCCGACCGTGCCGACCGGCAGTGTGGAGAACACATGCAGCCCGAACATCGCGTCCGGCTTGAAGTCCTTGAACAGGCCTTGCTTGAGCATCAGCGATGCACCGCCTTCCTCGCCGGTCGGCGCGCCTTCCTCGGACGGCTGGAACACCAGCATCACCTGGCCGGGCAGGTCCTTCTTCATGCCGACCAGCGCCTGCGCGATGCCGAGCAGGATGCCGGTGTGCGCGTCGTGCCCGCACGCGTGCATCACGCCCGTGGTCTGGCCGTTGAACGTGGTGGTGACTTTCGAGGCGAACGGCAGGTTCGTCTGCTCGGTCACCGGCAGCGCGTCCATGTCCGCGCGCAGCGCGATCTTCGGGCCCGGCTTGCCGCCTTCGATGATCGCGACCACGCCGTGGTTCGCGATGCCCGTGCGCGGCTTCAGCCCCATCTTGCGCAGCGCCTGCGCGACCTGCGCGGCGGTGCGCTGTTCGCGGTTGGACAGTTCGGGATGCTGGTGGAAATCGCGGCGCCAGGCCACGACCGCATCGCGCACGGCCTTGCCGGCGGCGGTCACTTCGGGCCGTTCGGCCGCCTGCGTAGCGGGTGCCAGCGTGCAGGCAAGCAGCAGCGGGGCAGCGAAAAAGCGGGGCATGCGCATCGGGCGTCTCCAGACAGGTCATCCGATCCTACCGCCGTGCAGCCGGCCCCGGCCATTGCGCACGCGGTGGTTTCGCCTTGCATCGTGCCCGGTCGTTTTCGCGGGCGGCTCACCCACGCGCGTCTAGCGTCGTAATCCCGCGAGGATGACCCATGCTTGCGTCTGGCCCGAAAGCCACCCCCCAGGCCACCGCCGCGCTGGCCACCGCATTGCGCTCGGCCGCGCTGATGATGGCCGGCAGCGCGCAGGACTTCGATCCGCTGCTCGAACGCATCGGCGATGCGCAGGTCGTGCTGATCGGCGAAGCGTCGCATGGCACGCACGAGTTCTATGAACTGCGTGCGCAGATCACGCAGCGCCTGATCGAAGAGAAAGGCTTTACCGCCGTCGCGGTCGAGGCCGACTGGCCCGATGCGTATCGGGTGAACCGCTACGTGCGCGGCGAGGCTGACGACGCGGGTGCGAACGCCGCGCTGGGCGGTTTCCAGCGTTTTCCGACCTGGATGTGGCGCAACACCGAAGTGCTGGGTTTCGTCGACTGGTTGCGGCAGTACAACGGCCGCAATGCGCAGGATGGCAAGGTCGGCTTCTACGGCCTGGACCTCTACAGCCTGCACAGTTCGGTCCAGGCGGTGCTCGATTACCTGCAGGAGACCGATCCGGCCGCCGCGCAGCGCGCTCGCCATCGCTATTCGTGCTTCGACCATTACGGCGAGGACCCGCAGGCGTACGGCTACGCCGCCAGTTTCGGCCTGGGCGAGACCTGCGAGGACGAGGTCATCGAACAGCTGCGCGAGTTGAGCCGGCGCGCGGCGATGAGCGGCAACACCGACGAGGAACTGTTCTTCGCCGAGCAGAACGCACGCCTGGTCGCGAACGCGGAAGCGTATTACCGCAGCATGTTCCGCGGCCGCGACGAGTCATGGAACCTGCGCGACACGCACATGATGGAAACGCTGCAGACGCTGATGAAGCGCAGTGACGGCGGCCGCCCGGCGAAGATCGTGGTGTGGGCGCACAACTCGCACCTGGGCGATGCGCGTGCGACCGAGATGGGCCAGCGCGGCGAGCTCAACCTCGGCCAGCTTGCACGCCAGCAGTACCGTGACCGCGCGGTGCTGGTCGGTTTCAGCACCTATGAAGGCACGGTCACCGCCGCCTCGAACTGGGACGAGCCCGCGCAGAAAAAACGCGTGCGGCCCGGTTTGGCGGGCAGTTACGAGTCGCTGTTCCACGAGGTGGGCGTGCCCGCGTTCCAGCTGCGGCTGGATGCGGCGCCCGCGGAACTCGCCACCCCGCGCCTGCAGCGCGCGATCGGCGTGATCTACCGCCCCGAGACCGAGCGCATGAGTCACTACTTCCACACCTCGGTCACCCAGCAGTTCGACTGGATGATCCACATCGACACCACGCGCGCGCTGGAGCCGCTGGAGCCGGGAAAACGCTGGACGAGCACCGAGCCGCCGGAAACGTTTCCGTCGGGTCTGTAGCGAAGCTACGGACACCCGCCGCGCGTTACAGCGCGGCGGCGTTTGCGGTGCTCGTCCTGTGCCTGATCGTGTGGCTCGGCTGGCGCGTATTCGCGCGCCGGTCCGGGGATCGCACGCAGCGCAAGTGATGCAAGCGCCCGGCGCGGGCGCCGGTTTCAACCGCGATGCTCGAGCGCGAGGTATTCGGCCGATTGCATTTCGATCAACCGCGACGCCGTGCGCTCGAACGCGCCGCCGAGGCGATCGCCGGTGTAGAGCTTTTCCGCGCGCGCCGCGGCGGTGCAGACCAGGTTGACGTGGCGGTCGTAGAACTCGTCGACCAGATGCACGAAGCGACGTGCGGGATCGTCGTTGCTGCCGTCGAACCGCGGAATGCCGCTGAGCACCACGGTGTGGTATTCGGTCGCGATCTCGATGTAGTCGCTCGCTGCACGCGGGCCGTCGCACAGTGCGGAAAAATCGAACCACGCGTGGCCTTCGGCAAGTGCACGCGCCGGGATAGCGCGGCCGTCGATCACCAGCGGCCCGTCCTCGCGCGGCGCACCGGCGGTCAGCTCCACCCAGCGCGTGGTCAGCCAGGCATCGGCGCCTTCATCGAGCGGCTCGCGGTACACCGGCGAGCGCGTGAGCGCACGCAGGCGGTAGTCGTTCGGACTGTCCAGGAACACCACCGTGCAATGCGCCGTCAACAGCGCAATCGCAGGCAGGAAACGCTCGCGCTGCAGGCCGTGCAGGTAGAGGTTCTGCGGTTCGGTGTTCGAGCTCGTCACCAGCGCGACGCCTTCGGCGAACAGGCGCTCCAGAAGCCGCCCGAGCAGCATCGCGTCGCCGATGTCGTTGACGAAGAACTCGTCCAGCACCAGCACGCGCAACTCGCGCCCCCAGCGCTTGGCGATCAATGCGAGCGGGTCGCTCTCGCCCGCGTGGCGGCGCAGTTCCGCGTGCACCTCGCGCATGAAGCGGTGGAAATGCGTGCGGCGTTTTTCCGCCAGCGGCAGGTTGTCGTAGAACAGGTCGATCAGAAACGTCTTGCCGCGCCCGACGCCGCCCCACAGGTACAGCCCGGTCGGCGCGACCGGCGTGCGCCCGAACAGGCCGTCCAGCCAGCCGCGGCGCGGGGGGTCCAGCAGCGCGCCGTGCAGCCGGTCGAGCTCGCGCAGCGCCGGCTGCTGCGCGGGGTCACGCTGCCAGTCGCCACGCGCCACGCCGGCGGCATACACCGCGCTGGGCAGGGACGTGCCCGCGGCCGACTCGGCACCCGGGCGCACGTGACCGGACGATGGCTCGTGCATCGGCTCAGCCCGCCTGTTCAGGCGGCAGGAACATGCGCACGCCGTTGCGCACCGCGCCGCGCAGGTCCATGAGTTTGCCGTGGAAGAAGTGGCTGGTCTCGGGCACTTTCACCAGCTGCACCGGCGGCCGGTCCGCGGCAAGGCCGTCCACCCAGTCGTACACCGCCTGCGCATCGACGATCTCGTCCGCATCACCCTGGATCACCAGCCATGGCATATCGGGCACGCCGATGCGCTCGAAGTCCCAGCTGCGCCCGACCGGCGGCGCAATCGAGATCAGCAGGCCGGGGCGCAGCTCGCCCGCGACCGAGATCGATACATATGCGCCGAAGCTGAAACCCGCGAGCCACAGCCGTGCATGCGGCCGCTGCGTACGCACCCACGCGGCGACGCAGCGCAGATCGTCGGCTTCGCCCACGCCCTCATCGAACGTGCCGGCGGACTGCCCGACGCTGCGGAAATTGAAGCGCACCGTGGTCACGCCGGACTCGCGCAACGCACGCGCGGCCATGGTCACCACCTTGTTGTGCAGCGAGCCGCCCTCGGTCGACAGCGGATGGCAGACGATCGCGACCACCGGGCGCGGCGCGACGTCGGCCTCGGGGTGGTCGACCACGACTTCGAGCGCCCCGGCAGGGCCATCGAGCGTGAGCGCAGCGCCGGGCGCCGCGGGGAAAGTAGGCAGAGTCATGGCCTCATCATACGAAGCGCGGTGAATAGCCCGTCAGCAGGCGGCAGCGCCGGCATGCGCCGGAAACGACGACGCCGCCCGCAGGCGGCGTCGAAGCGACCCGCGGAACGCGGGTTACTGCAGGTTGCCGAGCATCCAGTCGACGGTCGCGGTGACCTGCTCGTTCGTCAGCGCCGGGTTGCCACCCTTGGCCGGCATCACGCCCGCCTCGCCCTGATACCCCTCGATCGCATGGGTGTAGAGCAGGTCCTTGCCCTTCGCGATGCGGCCGGTCCACTGCGCGCGCGCCATCGTCGGCGCGCCACCGGCGCCGGACTTGTGGCAGCCCGCGCAGAGGTTGTCGAAGATGACCCCACCGTCCAGCGTGCCGCCGTAGGCGACCTGCGAGGCCGCGGCGGCGGCGGCAGCCGCAGCCGCCGAGGCCTGCGCCGCGGCACCGGTCGAGCCGGCATACACCGCGCCCACCGGGGCCACGCGCTGTTGCGTGCGGCGGGAGACCGACGGGTCGGTTTCCTGCGGCAGCGTGCTGTGCAGATAGGCCGCGCCACCGATCAGGGCCACGGTGATGAGCATCAGAAAGACGATCACCATGGAAAATTTCTTGAGGAACTCGAGGTCGTAGTTACGCACGATCCACCTGTTGCGCACGCCTGCGCGTGCCTAGTCATCGTCTGCGGCCGCACGCGGCCACCGGGTCGGGCCGCCCAGGCTGCGGGCGGACAAGCGCGGCAGTTTAGCACCGACGGTGGCTGCGGATCACACGCGTGGCCTGCCCGCCGCGCGCTGCAAACCCCGGCCATGACCTGCGCGCCTTGCACCGCCGCAGGGCTGTGTCTATAACCGGGGGCTTGCCTGCGGACAGCGGCCGGCCTGAGCCACGCCGCGTCCACATCGGGCCTATTCAAGGAGCAGACATGTCGCGCTGGACCACGCAGGAGTTGTGCCGGAGCCTGGAAGCCGCGTTCGGCGAGGGCAACGTCGAGGAAGTGCCGACCGCGGACGAGGCGATCCGTATCGTGCTGCCGGACTGTGGCGACCTCGAAATCATGATCGCGCTGACCGACCGCCAGGTGTTCGTGTCCACGCCGCTGGTCGAGGCGGAGGAAGTGCGTGAGCGCGCCGCGTTCAACGAGGCCTGCCTGCGCATGAACCCGCTGAACGCGCTGTCGAACCTCGGCCTGACCACGATCAACGACCGCGACACCTACATCGTGTTCGGCGAGCTCGCGCCCGATTCCAGCGCCGAGCAGATCGAACTGGAAGTGCGCACGCTCGCCGACAACGCGATCGATGCGATCGAAGTCCTCAAGCCCTATCTGGTGAACGCATGAGCCTGTTGAGCAAGATCCTCACCCTGTTCCGCGGCACGGCGCACGAAGCCGGCCAGGCGGTGGTGGACAAGAACGCGCTGAAGATCCTCGACCAGGAGATCCGCGACGCCGGCAACGACCTGGTGCGCTCGAAGGAGGAGCTGACCAAGGTGATGGCGCAGCGCCAGCTGCTCGCCACGCGCAGCGCCGACCGCCAGGCGAAGAAGGCCGAATACGAGGGCTACATCGCCGGCGCGCTGCGCCAGGGCAACGAGCAGCTCGCGCGCGAGGTCGCCGAGCGCCTGTCCCTGGTTGAAACCGACCTCGGCAACGATGCGCAGACGCTGCACCAGTACGACGCGAGCATCCGCGCGCTCAAGCACGCGATCACCGAAACCGAGCGCAAGCTCGCACGCGTCAAGCAGCAGGTCGACACCGTGAAGGCGACCGAAGCGGTGCAGCGCGCGCAGAGCGCGATCGCCTCGCGCCATGCCGGCGCGAACGGCAAGGTCGGCACCGCGCTGGATTCGCTCGAACGCATCCAGGCCAAGCAGGCCGAACGCGGCGCGCGCATGATCGCCGCCGAGCAGCTCGACGCGGAAACCGGCGACAACGATCTCAACACCAAGCTCGCCAATGCCGGGTTGATGGGCTCATCGCACAGCGTCGACAACATCCTCGAACGCTTCCGTGACAAGCCCGCCTCGCAGCTCGGCCATGACGGGCAGGTCCTGACCGCCACGCTCAGCCCGCAGGACGCCGACAAGGTTCCGCGCCAGTAACCGGCGCGGTATTGCGATGATCGTATTCGTCAGCCTGCTGCGAACGCTGCGCACCCATCTGCGCCGCGTCAGCTGGCCGGTGGTGGCGAGCGCGCTGGCACTGCACATGGTCGCGTCGTGGCTGCTGCTGGCCGCAGCCGGCGAGCCCAAGCTGCTCGGCGCGGATGCGTTCGTGTACTGGTATGTCACCACCGCCACGACGATCGGTTACGGCGACCTTGCGCCGTCCGGGCTTGCAGGGCGTTACGTGGTCGCGCTGTTCGTGATGCCCGGCGCGGTGGCGCTGTTCGCTTCGGTGCTGGCCAAGACCAGCGCCACCCTGATCGCTTTCTGGAGGCGCCACCAGATGGGTCGCATGACGTATGACGAAATGCGCGGACACACCGTGCTCGTGGGTTGGAACGGGCGCGAGTCGGTGCGCCTGGTGCAGCTGCTGCTGAGCGACTGCAATACCGATGACGAGGGCCTGGTGCTCGTCGCCGAGGGTCTTGCCGAGAATCCGCTGCCCGACCGCATGCGCTTCGTCGCGGTGGAGTCGTACGCCGATTTCGATGGCTACGAACGCGCGGCCGTCACGCGCGCGGCGCGCCTGATCGTGCATTGCCAGACCGACGAACAGACGCTCGCGGCGGTGTTCGCGGTGATGGCGCAACTGGTTGGAGGCGAGCGCGTGCATGTCGTCGCGCATTTCAACGGCGAAACCGGCGCGCGCCTGGTGCGCACGCATTACCCGCATGTCGAATGCACGCGCCCGCTGCACGTGGACGTGATCGCGCGCGCCGCGCAGGACGCGGGCAGCTCACTGGTCGCAACCCAATGGCTGTGCGCAGGCGGCGCCACGCAGTTCAGCGTCGTGGTCCCCGACGGCGCGCAAGCAGTCAGCGCGGCGCGCGTGGCCGAGGCGTTCCGCCGGCAGTCGGCGCTGTGGATCGGCTATCTCGAGCGCGGCGCCGGCGAGCCGGTGCTGAACCCGCGCGACGACGCCCGCATCGCGCCCGGCACGGTGCTGTATTACCTCGCCGAACACCGCATCGACACCGCCCACCTGGCCTGGCCGACCCTCGCCGCGGAGGCTGCATGAGCTGGCTCGACCGCCTGCGCGGACGCGCGACGCCGCCGCCGATTCCCGCGCCGACCGGCGCGATACCGCATGCGCTGCCGCTGGGCTTTCGCGTCAACGGCCGCGTCGCGTTCGACACGCTGGTGTTCCGCGCGCATCCGCAGGCGCTGAGCGCGCAATTGCCCGAAGGCCACCAGGGCATCCCGGCCTATGGACACATCGATCTGGGCGCCGGCCATACGCTGCATCGCTTCTACCTCGACGACGACGCCTACGTGCAGGTCAGCACGGCCGGCGATCTCATCGAAGGCATCAAGGCGTTCGTGTTCGTCGAGACGGTCAACCCGCCGACGCAGGCCGAATTCCAGCGCTTCATCACCACGCACGAGCACCTGGGCGCGGCGACGATCGAATACATGGGCCGGCAATGGCAGCGCGATTTCAGTGGCGACGCCGGCGCGACGCGCATTCCGCCGGTGGTGTATGACGAAGTGCTGTACCGGCATGATCCGCCGCGCCGCGACGACGACCTCACGCATTACGCGATGCTCTATCGCCGGCCGGTGCCGGAGCTCGATCGCGACGAGTTCCTGCTCGTCACCGCCGAGGATTACGGCCCGGCCGAATTCCTGGTGACGTACGCGATCGGGCTGGATATCAACACCGCCGATCTCGACATCACCTGACTGCTTTTCCTCTTACGCCCTCCGACAAGGACACCCGATGGACGCCCCGATCGACACGCAGAGCTTCATGAATTTCCTCGCGTATTTTGCGACCGGCCTGGGCGTGCTGGTCGGCGCGGCGGTGCTGGTCTCGCTGATTACGCCGCACCGCGAATTCACGCTGATCCGCGCCGGCAATGCGTCGGCGGCGACTGCGTATGCGGGCACGCTGATCGGCCTTGCGCTGCCGCTGCACGCGGCAATCAGCCACTCGGTCAGCCTGCTCGACGCGCTGATCTGGGGCGCGGTGTCGGCCGCGGTGCAGGCGCTTGCGTACCTGCTCGCACGCGCGGCGCTGCCGCGCATCTCGCAGGAGATCACCGAGAACGTCGCGGCCGGCGGCATCTTCGCCGCGGGCGTGTCGATCGCGGTGGGCCTGATCAATGCCGCGGCGATGACGCCGTAAGGAGCTTGCGATGAAGCGTTCGGGCAACCTGCGACTGGTGCTGATGGCGGTCGCGACCGTGCCGGCGCTGGCCGGCTGCGAGAGCGAGCCGACCGGCAAGGTACTGGCGTCGATCGACCAGTGCCGCAGCCAGAGCGAAGTCTCGGTCGAGCAGTGCGAAAGCGCATACCGCAACGCGCTGGCCGAGCACGAGCGCGTCGCACCACGCTACGACAACAAGGTCGAATGTGACCAGCAGTTCGAGAGCTGCACCGCGATCGAGGAAGAAGGCCGCACGGTCTACCACCCGCCGATGGGCGGCTTCTTGATGGGCTATCTGATCGGCGGCGCGCTCAGCGGCCCGCGCGGGTATTACCCGGTGGGCGGTGCCTCGCCGCTGTACCGCGATTCGCGCGGCGGCTACTACAAGCCGAACGGCGACTTCGCCGGCAACCGCATCGGCAACGTCAGCG
>CADCUA010000321.1 GCA_902805755.1 uncultured Lysobacter sp. | reverse complement strand
TCGCGTGCGCTAGCGGCGCTGGACCGGAAGGCAGCGGGGTGAACTACTGGTCACCGGGATCGGCCAGCTTCATGCGGCCCGCACATCAGTCCGCTTTCGCCTGCTCAATGCGCTCGCGTGATGAAGCGACGAAATTCCATTCGATGTGACGTCAGACCGGTTCACCGGGTGCCGGCAAACCGCGAAGCTCCGGGGCTGCGCGGTCCTCCGGTTCAGGCGGTCGCCCGAACTGGAGGGCCGCACCGCAGCGTCACGCCACCGCTTCGACGTAGGCCGCCAGTGTGGAGCGGTTGCGGCCCGCGCGCTTGGACGCGTACATCGCCTCGTCACTCGCGCGCAGCAGCGCGGCGGCGGTGTTGCCGTGCATTCCGAACAGTGCGATGCCGATCGATACGGTCACGCGGATGTCCTTGCCTTCGACCGCGTCCGTGAACACATGCGACTCCACGGATTCGCGCAGGCGCTCGGCGATGACCATGGTGCCCGGCGCGTCGTGCTCGCCCACCAGCATCAGGAACTCTTCGCCGCCCATGCGTACGGGCAGGTCGCTGCTGCGCATCGCCTCGCGCAGGCGAGCCGCCACGCCCGCGAGGACTCGGTCGCCGGCGTCGTGGCCGTAGGTGTCATTGATCGTCTTGAAGTGGTCGATGTCGATGCTGATGAAACCCAGCCCGCTGCCACGGCGCAGCGCGAGCGGGATCTGCACGCGCAGGTATTCCTCGAGGAAGCGGCGGTTGTAGAGCTTGGTCAGCTCGTCCGTGACCACGAGCTGCTGCAGTTCCTGCTGCTCGATGCGCGCGCGCTCCTGCACACGGCTGTTTTCCAGCGCGAGCGCGAGCAGTTTCACCGCCGACACCAGGGTGCGCTCCTGCATGTCGCTCTGGCGACGCTTGTGCGGTGACAGCGCGGCGAGGAAGCCCTGCGTACCGGATTTCGCCAGGAGCGAATGCACTGAAAGCAACGTCAGGCCCTTCTGGCTCATGCGCGCTTCGATCACGCGCTGGGCGCCGTTGTCGGTGACTTCCATCGCGGGCAAGGGCTCGCTGGCCTGCAGGCTGACGCTCACCATCGGGTCGGCCGCCGCGGCCGCCAGCTGGCGCAGTCGCCCGTGCTCGTCGTACATGTGCACGAGCGCGGCATCGGCAACGCCATAGGCGGTCAGGATCTCGCAGGCATGGCGAGCGAGCTGCTCCTGCCCGATGTCCGGGGTGGAGAATGCGTTGGACAGGGCCGACAGCGTCGCGAGTTCGCGTGCGCGCGCCTTCTGCCGGCGCTGCAGCAGATAGAAGACCAGCAGGGCGATGCCCAGGAGCAGGCAGCTCGCGGCAGCTGCCCAGATCGCCCATGCGTGCCACGCCGGTACCGGGGGCTCGAGCAGGTGCAGATCGTTCGCGTCGGTGAGGACGAGCTGGAAACCGCCGTCGTAGGGCCATGTGTGCTTGTAGATGGACGCGACGCCTGTCGCCTGGACGCGTGCACCGCGCGGGACGAGCTTCCAGTCGATGGTGCGCGTGACCTGCGGCGGCACGAACACGGAGATCGAGGCGCCGTCGTCGCCGGTCAGGCGGAACCGCCCGAACGTGTCGAGCGTCGGGGCGCCGGCGATGCCTTCGATAGTTACGCGCGTGCCCATGTGCTTCCAGCTGTCGGCGTCGGCGACTTCCGCCGCGACCGATGCCGGCGGGGTCACGCGGCCCAGCGAGCGGATCGACAGGTTCTGGAGTTGGATTGCGCCACGGAACTGGCGGACGCGGCCGATGACCTCGACACGCTCGCCCTGGGCAAGCGGCGTACGCGGGTTCCGCGAATACAGCATCAGCCCACCCGATTCGTCCTGCACGAACGCCTGGAACATTCCCTCGCCGAACGCTGTCGATGGGGTGCTGACGACGCCCTGGATGCGCACGACCTGGTCCTTGCGGTCCGGCACCGTGTCCTGGTCACGATCGACCGTGACATCGGAAATAGGCTCGAGCTTCGGAGCCTGCACCGGCCGCTGTGCGCGATCCGCCTGCGGCTGCGCGGATGCCGGCGTTGCAAACAGTGCGGATGCACCGAGGCAGGCGAGCAGGGCGAACGCGCGGATGATAGGCATTGAGCAGGTTCCAACACTGATGGCGAAGTGCGAACCGGGGGCAGGCGCGACCGTTCATACCGATCTGCCGCGTAGCCCGGAAGCTCGCAAGCTGGTTATCGGCGGCCCGCGCGTGTTCTGAACCCGCTTTTCTGTCCAGCGATTCGCTTCCGCTGCGCGGCTGGGGGCCGTGGTCGCCCATCGGATCACCGTCAGCCCAGCTATTTGCAGGCCGCTGGGAAGCCATGCCGCAAGGCCGACAGGCGCACTCGGGGAGCCGGCTGGGCCCGTCTGCGCCCAGCAGGTCGCGGAAGAGATGTAAGTCCGGACGACGCACGCGGATGCACCGCGTCGTCACCGGAAATGTGGACGTATTCCGTTCCTGCGGTTGAACCCCGGCTCAGATGCCTGTGCCCGGCGGCCAGCGGGAGTTTCCGGCACTCAGGTGTTCGCGGGTCTGTCTTCGGATTCACGCATGCAGGTCCTGGCTCCAGGATGCGGCGCTCGGCCGCATCCTGCATAGACATCGGCGAGGTTTCCGCCCGCGTCAGCCCGGTGCCCGCGGCGAGCGCAACAGCGACTTCGCAGCGGTCTTGACCTTTGCATGCACGCCAACGGCGGTGGCCATGCCCGATTCCTTCCACTCCAGATACTGCACGTCCAGGTCCGCAAGTTCCTGCGCGCTGAACATCTGGCGCGCGGCGGTGAAAATCTGCGCTTCTTCTTCCGCCGCATGCTGCAGCGTCAGCTCTGCCAGGACGTGCGCGGAGCCCGCGAACTGCCGGCTGTTGTAGTCGGACGCGTGCAGGTCCGGCAGCACGCTCTGCTCGACGGCGCGGTGCTCCTGGATCGCGATCGCGTACATCAGTTGCTGCTCGTGGTTCGCACGCTCGCCGAACGCGGGGTAGAACACCATCTCCTCCCACTTCGC
>CADCUA010000320.1 GCA_902805755.1 uncultured Lysobacter sp. | reverse complement strand
CCTGGCTGCCGCCCTGCGACATCAGCGTCGCGCGCAGGTGGTCGCCGTTCTTGCGCGTCAGGCCGCCGTTGTTCTTGATCCAGGCCACCGTGTTCGCGTCCAGCACTTCGGACCAGATGTACGCGTAGTAGCCGGCCGAGTATCCACCCATGATGTGGCTGAAGTACGGCGTGCGGTAGCGCGGCGGCACCGGCGCGTAGTCCAGACCGACCTTCTTGAGCGCGGCGGCTTCGAAGCCCACCACGCCTTCCGCGTCCGGCAGCTTGTCGATCGGCGCCTGGTGCCATTCCTGGTCCAGCATTGCCGAGCCGAGATACTCGGTGGTCGCGAAGCCCTGGTTGAACTTCGAGCTCGCGAGCACCTTGTCCAGCAGTTCCTTCGGCATCGGCTTGCCGGTCTCGTGGTGCTTCGCGTAGTTCGCGAGCACGCTCGGCCAGTCGGCCCACATCTCGTTGACCTGCGACGGGTACTCGACGAAGTCGCGCGGCACGCTGGTGCCGGAGAACATCGGGTACTTCACGTCCGACAGCATGCCGTGGATGGCGTGGCCGAACTCGTGGAACATCGTGGTCACTTCATCCCACGTCATCAGCGTCGGCTTGCCGGCGCTCGGCTTCGGGATGTTCTGGTGGTTCGCGACGACCGGCTGGAAGCCCATCAGCTTCGACTGGTCGACGTACGAGTTCATCCACGCACCACCACGCTTGGACGGACGCGCGTAGAAGTCGCCGAGGAAGATCGCGAGCTGCTTGCCGTCCTTGTCGAACACGTCGTAGACGAGCACGTCGGGGTGATAGGTCGGCAGGTCGGTGCGCTGCTTGAACGACAGGCCGTAGAACTGGTTCGCCGCATGGAACACGCCGTTCTCCAGCACGTTCTTCATTTCGAAGTACGGCTTGAGCTGGCTCTCGTCGAAGTTGAACTTGTCCTGGCGCACCTTCTCGGCGTAGTAGGCCCAGTCCCACGGCTCGAGCTTGAAGGTCGGCTGGCCCTTGGCCTTCTGCTCCTTGTCGATCATTGCCTGCAGGTCGGCGGCTTCGCGCTTCGCATTTGCGACCGCGGCCGGCGCGAGCTTCGCCAGCATCGCGTTGACAGCTTCCGGCGTCTTCGCCGTCTCGTCCTCGAGCACGTAATGCGCGTGCGTCGTATAGCCGAGCAGCTTCGCGCGTTCGGAGCGCAGCTTGGTCACGCGCGAGACGATCGCCCGGTTGTCGAACTCGTTGCCGCGGCTGCCGCGCGCGACCGACGCCTTATGCAGACGCTCGCGCAGCGCGCGGTTCTCGAGCTGCGCCTCCGGCGGCTGGCCCGTCGTATTGAGCAGGGCGATCACGTACTTGCCTTCGAGCTTGCGCGTCTTCGCGGCTTCGGCGGCAGCAGCGATCTGCTCGTCGGACAGGCCTTTCAGCTCGTCACGGCTGTCGACTACGAGCGCCGATGCGTTCACTTCGGCCAGCACGTTCTGGCTGAACTTGGTGCCCAGCTGCGCGAGCTCGGAGTTCATTGCCTTGAGCTTGCTCTTGTCGGCTTCCGACAGGTTCGCGCCGGCGCGGACGAAGTTCGTGTAGTAGCGCTCGATCAGGCGCACGCTTTCGGCGTCCAGCCCGAGCTTGGCGCGGTTGTCGTGCAGCGTCTTGATGCGCGCGAACAGCTTGGGATTGAGGTTGATCGCATCGCTGTGCGCGGAGAACTTCGGCGCGTATTCGGCCTGGATCTTCTCGCGCGTCGGGTTGGTGTCGGCGCCGACGAGGTTGAAGAACACCGATGCCGCGCGCCCGAGCGTCTGGCCGGACTTCTCCAGTGCAACGATCGTGTTATCGAACGTGGGCTTGTCGCGCAGGTTCGCAATCGCCTCGACTTCCTTGAGCTGCTCGGCCATGCCGCGGTCGAACGCGGGGCCGTAGTGCGCGTCCTGGATCTTGTCGAAGTGCGGGTACTTCAGTGCCAGCGTGCTTGCGGCGAAAAACGGGTTCGCGGCGGTGGCGTCGGCAGCTTTGGGGGTCGCGGCATTCGCGGTCACGGCGGCCTCGGCTTTGGCGGATTGTGCGGAAGCAGGCGCGGCGACCGTGGCAAGAGCGACGGCCAGGGCCAACGCAAGGGGGTGATTCATGGTGACAACCTCTCGGTGGTGAACCCGTGGAGCCTAGCGCAACCGCGGTGTACGGGCCCATGACGAAAGCCACGGTCCGCCAACGTCCCCGCCTCGTGGCGCTTCACGCCCGCAAAACCCGACGGGAGGCACGGTGGGGATTCCCTATGAACGGCCGTTTCCGGCAAAGGAGCACCCGATGGACCTGACCAGTGTGATGACCCCGAACCCGGCCACCTGCAGCCCCGACAGCTCGTTGCGCGAAGTCGCGCTGCTGATGGTCCAGAACGACTGCGGCGAGATCCCGGTGGTCGATCCGTCCCAGCGCCTGCTCGGCGTGCTGACCGATCGCGACATCGTTGTGCGCGCGGTCGCCAAGAGCCTCGACACGAATACCGTGCGCGTCTCGGAGATCATGACCGCGCCGGTGACCAGCGTCACCGTCGATGCGGGGCTGTCGGACGTGATCCAGGTGATGGAAACCCGCCAGATCCGCCGCGTGCCGGTGATCGACAAGGATGGCCGGCTGATCGGCATCATCGCGCAGGCCGACATCGCGTTGACCGGCAGCGACCGCAAGACCGGCAACGTGGTCGAAGAAGTCTCGCGCCCGGGCATCCAGCACTGAGATATCGCGCTGCATCCCTGATGGGTGCGATCGCCTGTTCTTCCGACGCCCCGGCGCCGCCTCGAAGGCGATGCCGGGGCGTTTTGCTTTGGGATGAGGTGGCGGCGATGGTGCAGGCGCTGCTTCCGTCAGGGCGAACGTACCTCGTGGTCGTTGTAGCCGCGCCACGTGAGTTCGATGGGTCCGATGCTTGAACCTCTCACCATCACCCGGGGACGGCGCTGATCGGTGGATGGCGGCCTGTGCGTTTCCCCATGCACCTGGTGGCGTGCGGTCGTTGCAAACCCGCGTGAGTGGA
>CADCUA010000319.1 GCA_902805755.1 uncultured Lysobacter sp. | reverse complement strand
AGTCCAGCTGCGCCTGAACCAGGCTCTGCAGCCGCTCCTGATGCTCGCGCGTGAAACCGAAGGTCGGTAGCCCGAGCAAGGCGCTCGCGTCGGGCGCCTGCGCCTGCATGGCCTGCATTCCCTGCAGGAACGGGCCAATCTGCCGGAACCAGTTATCGAAACCCAGCTGCCCCGGCTGCTGCCCGATCCCGGCGAACACATCGGCGAACGGGTTTGCCGCATTCCCACCCAGCGCCTGGCGCCACGCGCTCGTGATATCGGCGGGAGAAGCATTCTTTCCCGCGAACTGCGAGGCCAGCTGCTGCATCTGCGCGTACCAGCCGCTTGCGTGCGCATTGAAGCGCCGCATCAGTTCCTCGCCTGTTTCCGCGGCTGCCGCCGGCTTCGGCGCAGCGGTCGCGCCATTGGCCAGGTTCGACCACCATGCGGTGACGTCGTTCCAGTTCGGCTGAGCGGGCGCCGCAGGCTGCGCAGGGGCGGACGTCGCACCCGCGCGGCGCATCATCTCGCCCCACGCATTCCAGTACTGCATGGCGGCGTCGTTGAAATCCGCCGACCCGGGCGTACTGCCCATCCCTGCACCAAAACCCTGCATCGTCGGTTCTCCTTGGTAAGAGGCCGATGATAACAACCGGTCTGTTGCACCGCGTCAGCGGCGGCCGCTACGGTTTGGGAATCCGCAGGGTCTTGCTGATCATCAACGAGCCCGACAGCGCGAACATCAGCACGAGCGGATGGAACTGCCAGGGCCCGAGCTTCACCACGCCGAACCACAAGCGCTCGCCGATCGCTCCCTGGGCAGCAGCCACGGCCAGCACGATCACCAGCACCAGGCTCGTCGGGATCGGCGTGCCCTCGAAGAACTTCACCTTGCCCTCTTCGCCGGACAGCTGTTCGGCGGTGACGTTGTAGCGCGCCAGGCGGCTGACGCCGCAGCCCACGAAGTAGCTCAGCACGACCCAGTCCCAGCCGCCCTGCAGGCCGCATGCATAGGCGAGCGCAGCGGGTGCTACGCCGAACGAGATCACGTCGGCCAGCGAATCGAGCTCACGCCCCAGCGTCGAGGCCGACTTGCGCCATCGCGCGACGCGGCCGTCCAGTGCATCGAACACGAACGCGAGCGGAATCAGCGACATGCCGATCAGCAGGTCGCGCACGCCGCCCTCCTGCAGGAAACGCATTGCCGCGAATATCGCCCCGGTCCCGCAGAAGGCGTTGGCAAGCGTGAACCAGTCGGCGAGATGGAAATCGCGAAGCATCGAGAAATGACGCGGCATGCACTGCTCCATTGCACCGGGAAGACCAGCCTGCCTATCCCATGCGCGATCGGCAAGCCGCGCGTGCGCCCGACGCGGCGGCCATCGCCTGCTGGCTCGAGCATCCTCACGTGTCATGTCCGCGTGGAGCGTCAGAATCGGCGCCACTCGACGCCGTCGCCTGGACCGGGATGCCGACTCTTACCGTCCTCACCGTTAATGCCCACATGGGCTTCTGCCTGCTCAACCGCCGCTTCATCCTCCCGGAGCTGCGCGAGGCCATACGCAGCGTCGGTGCCGACGTCGTGTTCCTGCAGGAAGTCATGGGTGCGCACGAGCGCCACCGGCTGCGCCACGCGAACTGGCCGCAGGCCGGGCAGTACCAGTTTCTCGCCGATTCGATCTGGCCGCAGGTCGCTTACGGTTGCAACGCCGTCTATCCCGACGGGCACCACGGCAATGCACTGCTCTCCAAGTTCCCGATCGTGAGCCACGTGAACCGGGACGTCTCAGTCGACGGGCATGAAGGTCGCGGTCTGCTGCACTGCGTGCTCGCTGTTCCAGGGCTTGCGCGGGAGTTGCATGTGATGTGCACCCATCTCGGCCTGCGGGAGTCGCACCGGCAGCGGCAACTCGCGCTACTCGACGATCTGGTCCATCACGCCGTGCCCGCGGACGCGCCACTGATCGTGGCCGGCGACTTCAACGACTGGCGGCTTCGCGGACATCCGCTGCTGCTGCAGGCGGGGCTGACGGAAGCATTCGAGACCCTGCACGGCCGGCCGGCACGCTCGTTCCCCGCGCGCTATCCAACGCTGCGGCTGGACCGCGTGTACCTGCGTAACGCGCGTGCGATCCAGGCCACCGCGCACACGACGCGGCCATGGTCCCACCTGTCCGACCATGCGCCGCTTGCCGTCGAGGTGGAGCTTTGACGGTGGACGAACCGGCTCGGCAGCCGATCCGCGCACCCAGGCGCTGGCGCACGGGTAACGCCCTGCGCTTGCTGGAGAACGGCGAGGCGTTCTTTCCGGCGGTGTTCGAGGCCATTGCGAATGCCCGGCATGAGGTGCTGCTCGAAACCTTCATCCTGTTCGAGGACGCGGTCGGCAGAGAGCTGCAGCGATGCCTGATCGGCGCCGCCGAACGCGGCGTACGGGTCGAGCTCACTGTGGACGGTTACGGCTCGCCCAGCTTTTCGCCCGGGTATATACGTGCATTGACGGACGCGGGTGTGCGCTTCCACGTGTTCGATCCCAAGCCGACGCTTCTTGGTATGCGCGTGAACCTGTTCCGCCGCATGCACCGAAAGATCATCGTCGTCGACGGAACAAGCGCGTTCATCGGCGGCATCAACTTCTCGGTCGAACACCTGGCCGAGCATGGGCCGAAGGCCTTGCAGGATTATGCAGTGGAGTTGCGCGGCCCCATCGTGCGCGACATCCATGGATTCGCGCTCGCGCAACTGGACCGCAGTGACGCGCGGCTGCCGTGTTTCGACGGCGCCATCGACGCATGTGGCGCGGCGGACGTGGCGTTTGTCACGCGCGACAACATCCATTGCCGCACCGACATCGAGGAGCACTACCTCGCTGCGATCCGCTCGGCGCGACGCAACGTGGTCATCGCCAACGCGTACTTCTTCCCCAGCCACCGGCTGCTTTCGGAGATCCGCCGCACCGCGCGCCGTGGCGTGGACGTGACGCTGATACTCCAGGGTCAGCCAGACGAGCGCATCGCCATGCTGGGCGCGCGTAC
>CADCUA010000318.1 GCA_902805755.1 uncultured Lysobacter sp. | reverse complement strand
TTGTTGAACAGCCTCTCGAGCTCGTTGAAAGTGCTCGCGATAGTGTTGAGCAGCCTCGTGACCTCGCCGAACGTGCACTCGAACCTGTTGAACAGCCTCGCGTCCCAATTCAACAGCGTCGTGACCCTGTTCAACAGCTTCGCGAGGACGTTGAACATCCAGGCGAGGCTGTTCGAGGCGCCCGGGAAGCCGTTCAACACGCAGCCAGATGCGTCGACTGTTCGCCAGAGCGGCGGGAATCCCCTGTTGTTCCCATGGAGCACGCGCCGCGCTGAACCGATAGCACGGCGGATCGGGCCGGGCGCTCTCCGTCCCATGCGGCGCAGCTATCAGGCCAGCCGATCCGTACTTGTGACAGGCAGCCGCCCAGTCGGTCGCCGTGCGGGCACGGCGGGTGAGCGCGGTGCCCACTGTCTTCTGGGAATGCGCTTCGCCCAGCGCCCATTCGTGCGCCATCGGCACGCCGGCCGCTCAGTGATGGCGCTGGCTCAGGTGCAGTCGCACGTTCTCGACGTCCTCGCCCACCGCGCTCACCGCTTCGGTCAGCTCCTCGGTCGAGCAGTCCAGTTCCGCGCACCAGTACGCCGCTTCCTCGTCGTCGTGGACGTTGACGCGTGTGCGGTCGTTCGGAATGCGCTTGTGCGGATGCTCGGACATGGCGGCGGGACGCGGTGGGGGTTTCGCATTGGAGCAGCACGGGTGTGAACGCGGTTCGCGCTCGACCTGCAGGCTGTTGTGGCCGCATGGAAGCAGCGCGCCGGCAGCGAGGCGCTCTGGCTTGCATTCCCTGTGGCCGCCGCGCAACGCGCCCGGTTGCGACTGCCCGGTAGACTTGCACGCAGTGGCAGGCCCGAGTGCATTGCGTCCGGAAGCCGGTCGCGCGTGGCTAAGCTCGCCCTGCATCTCTGCTGCGTTATCCCAATACACCGCTGCCCGCCGGCCGCTGGCCTGACGAGAACCAAAGTGTCGAACGATGCACTGATCCATGCGCTCGAACAGGTGCCGGCACTGAGCTGGACCGCCGATGAGCATGGCGCGGTGGACTGGACCAGCGCAGCGCTCGCGCGTTATGTGGGCCTGTCCGAGGCGGGCATGGGGCCGTCCGAATGGGCGAGCGTCGTCCATCCTGCCGATTTTCCCGATGCCTTCCAGCGCTGGAACGCCTGCGTCGCGTCGGGCGAGCCCTACAGCACCGCGGTGCGCCTGCGGGTGGCGTCGACCGGTCTGTACCGCTGGTACCTGTGCAAGGCCCAGCGCCATGAGGACGCGGGGCGCATCCGCTGGGTCGGGCTCAATATCGATATCGACGCGGCGCGGCGCGAGATCGAGCTCAGGCAGGCGTCGGTCGAGCGGCTGCAGCTGGAGCGCGAGCACATGCGCGCCGTGCTGATGGAAATGCCGGTGGGGGTGACGGTCTATACCGGGCCGGAACTGACGATCGACCAGATGAACCCGGCGATGCGACAGATGGTCGGTGGCCGCAGCTTCGAAGGGCAAACGCTGGCGCAGGCGTTTCCGGAGGTGGTCGAGCAGGGGTTCGTGGAACTGATCGGCGGCGTGCTCGAGACCGGCGAGGCCGTGCAGTTGCGCGAGGCGCCCGTCGATCTGGATCGTCGCGGCGCCGGCCAGCTGGAAACGGGCTATTTCGACATCACGCTGCAACCGCTGAGCCATGACGATGGCGCGCGCTATGGCGTGCTCGGCTGCTCGGTCGAAGTGACCGAGCAGGTGCAGGCGCGCCGCGAACTCGCGCGCGTGGCGGCCGAGCGCGAAGCGATCCTTCAGCAGCTCAATGAAGGCGTGATCATCGTCGACAGCCAGGGCC
Organism: uncultured Lysobacter sp.; assembly: GCA_902805755.1. Classification (GTDB taxonomy): domain Bacteria; phylum Pseudomonadota; class Gammaproteobacteria; order Xanthomonadales; family Xanthomonadaceae; genus Cognatilysobacter. The sequence continues at coordinate 6,191 of CADCUA010000318.1, read as the reverse complement.
GCATCACGTTCGTCAACGATCGTGCCCGCGAACTGCATGGCGTCGAGCAACTCGATGTCGGGCCGGACGACTACGCACAGGCCTACGCGCTGCTGCGCGACGACGGCACGACGTATCCGAGCCTGGAACTGCCGCTCGCACGCGCGGTGCTCAACGATGAAACCGTGGTGGACGCGCCGTGGTGCATCCGCCGCCCCGACGGCGTGCTGGTGCATGTCGAAGGCAGCGCCCGGCCGGTGCGTGGCCGCGACGGCGAGAAGATCGGCGCGGTGCTGACGCTGCACGAACGTCGTGGTTCCCGCGCAGGCTGACGCCTGCCGGGGCGGCGCGAATCGCGCGCCCGTACAATGCGCACCAACCGTGTCGCAGGCGCCGCCTGCTCGACCCATTCGCCGGCGCGTCCGGTGGTGACCGACAGGAGATTGCCATGCACCGTTACCCACCCGTCACGATCATCGGCGCGCCCACCGACATCGGTGCCGGCGACCGCGGCGCCCGCCTGGGCCCGGATGCACTGCGCATTGCCGGCCTGCACGAAGCGTTGTCGATGCGCGGCGTCGATGTCATGGACCGCGGCAACCTGGTCGGCCCGCAGAACCCGTGGCTGGATGCGATCGAAGGTTACCGCCACCTCGCCGAAGTGACCGAGTGGAACCGCATCGTGATGGAAGCGGTGCTCGCCGAGTTGCGCATCGGCCGCATGCCGATGCTGCTGGGCGGCGACCATTGCCTCGGGCTGGGTTCGATCACCGCGGTCGCGCGGCATTGCCGCGAAACCGGCAAGAAGCTGCGCGTGCTGTGGCTGGACGCGCATGCGGACTTCAACACCAGCGCGGTGACGCCGTCGGGCAATGTGCATGGCATGCCGGTGGCCTGCCTGTGCGGCCTGGGCCCGCAACCGTTGACGCACCTGGGCGGCGATTCACCGGCGATCACGCCCGACGTGATCCGCCAGATCGGCATCCGCTCGGTGGACGCGGGCGAGAAGCAGCTGATCAAGGAATACAACCTCGACGTGTACGACATGCGCTACATCGACGAGGTCGGCATGAAGCGCGTGATGGAAGAAGCGCTGGAAGGCATGGACGACAACACCCACCTGCACGTGAGCTTCGACGTGGACTTCCTCGATCCGCTGATTGCGCCGGGCGTGGGCACCACGATTCCCGGCGGGCCGAACTACCGCGAGGCGCAGCTGGTGATGGAGATGATTGCCGACACCGGCCGTATGGCGTCGCTGGACATCGTCGAACTCAATCCGGTGCTGGACACGAAGAATGCGACCGGCCTGCTGGCGGTGGACCTGGTGGAAAGCCTGTTCGGCAAGTCGACGTTGATCCGGGACTGAACGTTGCGGGTACAGCGCGTGGCTGCGCGCTGAATACGATGATGTGTCGATGCACGCAAGTCATTGATTGCGAGCGGGGTGCGGCGAATGTTGCACGCGGGCTTCACGTCCGCTCGCGTCTGATGCGGTCGCAGGTGCGGCGTCAGACGCTGCCCTGTCGAGATATCGGCAGGCGCTGCCGCCTAGCCATCCCGTTGCGATTTCGCGACACCAAAGGAGATTCCCATGAAGCGTTTGACTGCCCTGATGCTGCTCGCCCTGTTCTCGATGGGCACCCTGAGCGCGTGCAACACGATGGCCGGTGCCGGCGAAGACGTTCAGAAGGTTGGCGAGAAGGTCGAAGACAAGGCCCAGGATTGCAAGGACGGCAAGTGCTGATCCGAGTTTGATCCTGTGCCATGAAAAGGGCCGGTTCAACCGGCCCTTTTTTATTGCGTCATCCGCAAGCGTCGATGGATGCTCAGGCCATGCGACACCGCGACGGCTGCACATGCAATCACTGCATGGCAGCCCGCCGCTCGATCACCAGCGCGGATCCGGCACGAAGCCGCCCGGAAACGCGCGCGGCTCATCACGCCCGCGTCCGTAACGACCGCGTGGCCCGATGCCGCGCGCGGCCAGCGCGCGCTCGTCGTCATAGCGCAGCTCGGTGACCTGCACCGGGTGGCGGCTGGCCCGCACGAAACCGGTGCGCGACACGGGTGCGTACTCGCGGTAGCCGTGACCGGTGCCAATCGATTGCGCGCGCGAGCCGGCCATTTCCGGTGCAGAGGATGGCGCCGCCTGTGCGTCCTGCGCCTGTGACATCGATCGCTCACGATCGCCATAACCCTCGTACACGCGCGGCGGCGGCATGCGGCGCGCTTCGTCGAACACCGCGATCCCGATCACCCCGACGTTATACGGCCGCCCGGTGCGTGTGGCATAGCTTTCACGCATGTCGCTGAAATAGAACTGCGCGACATCGCGCATCGACTTGCGCCAGCCCGTCACCTCCGTGCTCTGCCACGGCTCCAGCACATAGCCGCCCTGGTCCGGGTCCGCGGTGCGGCCGGAGATCGCGTTGACGCCGTCGACGCTGAGTACGACCAGCACGCGCTCGGGGCTGCGGTTTGTCAGCTGCACCGAATAGCGATGGCCGGGCGTGCCCGGCACCCAGGCCTGAGCGCGGTGGCCGTACTGCGGCAGTTCGAAACCGCGGTCGCGGTCGATCACGCTGATTTCCACCGGCCCGTTCGCATACCCGCGCTGGGCGAGCGCAGGCACGGCGGCAGTGAGCAGCAGGGTGGCGGCTAGAACGGCACGGGCGGGGCGGAAGAGATTCACGGGCGCGGCTCGGTGGGAGGACGCCTTCATCAACGCATGACCAAGCTGAACAGGGTTGCGATGGCGCCCGCACACCGCGCGCTAAACTCACCGGCCCCCATTCGCCGTTCAGCAATGACCCGCACCCGAGTCCTCACCGGCATCACCACGTCCGGCACGCCGCACCTGGGCAACTACGCCGGCGCGATCCGCCCGGCGATCACCGCCAGTCATGCGGCCAATGTGGAGAGCTTCTATTTCCTCGCCGACCTGCATGCGCTGATCAAGGTCACCGACCCGGCGCGCGTGCAGCGCTCGACGCTGGAAATCGCCGCGACCTGGCTCGCCTGCGGGCTGGAGCCGGACAAGGTGTGGTTCTACCGCCAGAGCGATATTCCGGAGATCCCCGAACTCACCTGGTTTCTCACCTGCGTGGCCGGCAAGGGCCTGCTCAATCGCGCGCATGCGTACAAGGCGGCGGTCGATCGCAACCGCGCCGAAAGCGAGGACGACGATGCCGCGGTGACCGCCGGGCTTTTCATGTATCCGGTGCTGATGGCCGCCGACATCCTCGCGTTCAATGCGAACAAGGTGCCGGTCGGGCGCGACCAGGTGCAGCACATCGAGATGGCGCGCGATTTCGCCCAGCGCTTCAACCATCTCTACGGCGAGCACTTCGCGTTGCCCGAAGCGGTGATCGAAGCGCAGGTGGCGACGCTGCCCGGCCTCGACGGTCGCAAGATGAGCAAGAGCTACGACAACACGATCCCGCTGTTCGCGCCGCGCGAAACATTGCGCAAGCTGATCATGTCGATCGTCACCGACTCGAAGGCGCCGGGCGAGGCGAAGGATGCGGACGCATCGAACGTGTTCGCGCTGTACCAGGCGTTCGCGAGTGCCGAAGAAACCGAGGCGATGCGGCGTGCGTTCGAGGGCGGCATTGCGTGGGGCGAGGCGAAGCAGGCCCTGTTCGAGCGCATCGATGCGGAAGTCGCGCCGATGCGCAGCGAGTACGAAGCACTGATCGCGCGGCCCGCGCATATCGAACAGGTGTTGCGCGATGGCGCCAGGCGCGTGCGCGAAACGCACGTGACACCGTTCGTGGTGCGCGTGCGCGAAGCCGTGGGCCTGCGTGATCTGTCGCGCGTGGCGATAGCAGGCAGCGATGCGCCGGCGACGCGCAGCAAAGCGGCATTGCCGGTGTTCAAGCAATACCGCGAAACCGACGGCCGGTTCTATTTCAAGCTCGTCGATGGTGAGCGCGTGCTGCTGCAGAGCGCGGGCTTCGATGCGCCGAAGGACGCGGGCCAGCGCATGGCCGCGCTCAAGCGCGAAGGGCGCTTCGAGGCGGACGCGACGCTGCAGCTGGGCGAGGGCGTCGAACGCGATGAAGTCGATGCGGCGCTGGCCGCACTGCAGGCGGCGCAGGACGCAACGTGAGTTCCGGCATCCAGCTCAACCTCGCACTGATCCTGTTCCTGCCCTGGTTCGCGATCCTCGGCACGCTGTACTGGCTGGTGCCGCGCACGCCACGCCCTGCGGCCCGCAAGACACTCGACGTCGTGGCGCTGCTGGCCGCGGTGCTGGCGTTCGTGGCGAGCGTGCACTGGGCGTACCGCCATGCCGACCCTGCCTACGGGTCGATGTGGAAGCAGGTACTCGCGACGGCGGTGGGCTACGCGGTGTTTCTCGCGGTGCTCGCGGTCGCGTTCTTCCTGCGACGCGCCTGGTTGCGACGGCACTAGGCGACGCGGCCGGCAACAGCATGACGCGGCAGGGTGTGCCGCCTGTCACACTGTGCCGGCCTGTTTCCGGATCGCCGCGCCGTCATGTCTTCCCAGCCTGCCGCCACCGAACCGACCGACGAGTCGGCGCGTCAGGCCACGCTCGATCGTTATGCGGTCCTCGACACGCCGCCGGAACAGGCGTTCGACGACATCGTGCGCCTGGCGCTCACGATCTGCGCCGTGCCGGCGGCGGCCATCGCACTGATCGACCGCGACCGCGTCTGGCTCAAGGCCGGCACCGGTGTGGACGGGTCCGAGTGGCCACGCGAGTACTCGATGAGCGATGCCGTGCTGCGGGCGCGTCGGTTGGTGGTCGTCGATGACGTCGCTGCGGCCCTGGAGCCGTCGGCTCCCGCGCTCGGCGTAACGCTGGACGGCCGACCGCTGCGCTTCTATGCCGGCGCGCCGCTGATCGGGCCGGAGGGCCATGTGTTCGGCGTGGTCTGCGTGGCCGATGTTTCGGCGCGCACGCTGGATGCACGGCAGCGCGACGGCCTGGAGGTGCTGGCCCGACAGACCGTGCACCTGCTCGAGCTGCGGCGTTACGCGATGGAGCAGCGCACGTTGCTGCGCGAGCGGCAGGCCGAGGTGGAACGCGCCGGGCGCGCACACGCGGAACTGGAAGTCCGCCACGAGCAACTGCTGGCGAGTGCGCGCCGCGATGAGCTGACCGGACTGCTCAACCGCGCCGGACTCGCGCAACTGCTCGAGGACCCCGCGCAGATGCGTCGGCTGGAAAACGCCGGTTACTGCCTGCTGCTGCTCGACATCGATCACTTCAAGCAGGTCAACGATCGCCACGGGCATCTGCTCGGCGATCGCGCGCTGCGCCTGGTCGCCGATGCCGTCCACGCCTGCGTGCGAGAAGGCGACCTGGCGGTGCGCTACGGCGGCGAGGAGTTCCTCGTCGTGCTACCGAACGCCGGGCTGGCGAACGCCGCTGAGATCGCGCATCGCATCCGCGAACAGGTCGAGCAGGTCGTGCTGCCGTTTTCGCTCACGGTCTCGGCCGGCATTGCCGCGGGCGACGCTGCACTGGACCGGCCCGAACAGGTGTTCGACCGCGCCGACCAGGCGCTGTACCGGGCCAAGGCCGGAGGTCGCAACCGCGTGGTCGTGGACGATACGCCGCGCATGTAGTGGGCAGTGACGCGCGGAGCCCGGCTCCGGATGCGCTCATGATGAAACGGACGCGGGGTTTCAGGATCGGCGCCGCGCCTTGCGGTGTCACGTCCCCTCATGCCGGATGCGATGCGCACACGGTGCACGCTGAGCCCGCATCCTCCGCTAGACCGACGCGGCGATGTCCTCGCCTTCAAGCAGCGCCGACCTGAAGATCACCGCGTCGCGACCCGACGCCACGCCGTAGCCGGTGCTGACCATCTGCTCGACCAGCGCGTCGCTCAGCGGAACGCGCTCGGCATCGATCCACCCGGCCATGCGCAAAGGGCATTCGGACTCGAGCCCGGCCGGCGGCTTGAACAGATCAGGAAACACCACCAGTGCATCGTCCGAACGAACGTAAACGTTGAGCCTCATAGCGCCTCCCGATGGCGTTAGCAGGGCGTTCCAACGGAGCGGTCAAACGACTTCTATTCCCACCTCAAAAATCCTGTCCGATAGCGAATCGCGAATGCGCGTTCCCGCAGTGCTTCACCTGTCATGGCAGACGCGTCGCGAGCGGCTGTTTGGACGCTGCGTTGTCATGCATTCAGGATCTGGACAGCCTACGCCGAGGTGCGCGGCCTTGG
>CADCUA010000317.1 GCA_902805755.1 uncultured Lysobacter sp. | reverse complement strand
GCATCGTCGTGAGCAACGCGGCTACCTGGCCCGTTGACGCTCGACGCTCTGCGGGCGTCAGGTTGCAACGCGCATTCGCCAGCGCTTCGTACTGCGTTAGCGGCTGGATTACCAAAAATTGGAACGTTGGCAACGGCCGCACGGTTTCCCGGTTTCATGGACGCTGTCACCGCTGTCCTAGAACACCCGTCAACGGAAGCGTGAGCCAACCTGCACGGTCGGCATCGGTCGTTCATTCGGGCGTGTAGCATCAAACCGCAGGCGCCTTGCCTGCATTCCCCCGGAGCCCGCCCAATGTCAATGCATGCACGCATCCTTGTCGACAACGCTCCTTCGCTGATCCGCCACGCCGCCGATGCGTCGGGGCAAGCCGACTGGTGTTTCATGCATGCACAGGCGACATCGGGCTACCACCCATGCTTTTCGGAGCGTCTGCTTCACGAGACGCGGCGCATGCAGGAAGGATTGCGCCGGACGCTTGCCGGGAATCCCGATCCTGCAGCAGGCATCCATCACCTCGTGCTGGCATCGGACACCGACGTCTTCAACCTGGGCGGCGACCTCGCGCTGTTCGCACAGCTGATCCGCACGCAGAACCGCGGGCGGCTGCTGGAGTACGCCAGGCTGTGCGTGGAAGTGGCCTACAACTTCCACCGGTTGTACGAGGACCGGGTCCACAGCATTGCGGTCATCCAGGGCGACGCACTGGGCGGCGGGTTCGAAGCGGCGCTGTGCTGCCACACGATCATTGCCGAGGAAGGATCGGGAATGGGCTTTCCCGAGGTCCTGTTCGACCTGTTCCCGGGCATGGGTGCATACACGTTCCTGACGAGGCGCGTCTCGCCCCAGCAGGCTGAGCGCATGATGCTCGACGCCCGCGTCTACCCGGCCGAAGAGCTGTACCGGATGGGCATCGTCGACCAGCTCGTTGCAAAGGGCGACGGCCTGAAGGCGGCGCGCGACACCATCAAGCGCCACCAGCGCATGGGTAACGCGCTGCGCGCCATGAATACCGTGCGCCACGCGTGCAAGCCGGTCTCGCTCGATGAGTTACTGACGGTCACGACCGAATGGGTGGACGCGGCAATGCGGCTCAACGAGCGCGGCCTGCGCACGATGGAGCGACTGATCCGTGCGCAGGAACGCCGCGCCGATTCGATTCCGCCAATGCAGATCGCGCGTTCGTTCTGACCGCACTGGACGTGATCGGTCTTCCGCCGAATTGGACCGACGCCATGGCGCGCAGAGGCATGACGGACGTCAGGACACGTCAGGGGCGTCCCGGCCGCGCGGCTGCGGCCGGGAAAGGCGAGTTACTTCCTCGCGACTGAGCGCCGCGACGGACTCGAGCTGCCCGCCGAGTTCGGCAACGATCGTCGCCTGCTCACGGCGCAAGGCCTCATCATCGGCGCGCATGATCTGCGAGCACCGCTCGGCGATGGAATGGGCGCCGAGGTTTTCCGCAATGCCCTTGTACGCATGCGCGACCTCGCGGAACTCCGCCCAGTCGCTGCGCGCACCCGCCTTGCCAAGCTCGGTTTGGCACGAGCTCGCGTCTTTCAGGCATTGCTCCACGAAGTCGCGCAGGAAGGCCTCGCCCAGTCCCATTTCGGCAAGCTCGGCGAGCACGGCCGGATTGGTCACGGGCCGCGCCACGTCGCTGACCGCGCGCACGGCCGGCAGCGCGTCAGGGTTGAGTACGTCCGCGATGGTTTCGAGCAGCTTGCCGACCACGACGGGCTTGGTCAGGAACGCCCGCGCGCCGGCCCGGTTCGCGTCCTCCGCAGCCTGCACGGTCGCGTCGGCACTCAGGACGATCGCCGGGGTCCGCGCTCCCCCGCCCGCCTCCATGAAACGAAGCTGCCTTATCACGTCCAGGCCGCTGAGCCGCGGCATGTGCATGTCGAGAATCGCCAGGTCGAACCCGCCGCCCTCAAGCTGATCAAGCGCGGCTTCGCCGTCCTCGGTCGCGCTGACCCGGTGCCCCGCCCGCTCGAGGATGCGCGTGAGCACGGTGCGGTTCGCCATCAGGTCGTCGGCGATGAGCACGCGCATCGGACGTACGCGCGAGCGGTGGCGGATGAATGGATCGTCGAACGACACCACGTTATCGCGCGCGCGCGGCATTGCGTCCTGACTGACGGCCTCGTCGCGCTGCAGCGCCATCGGAACGGTCACCCAGAAGTGGCTGCCCCCACCCGGGTTCGCTTCGAGACCGATTTCACCGCCGAGCAACTGGGTGAGCGTCTTCGCGATCGTCGTGCCCAGACCGGTGCCGCCGAAACGACGTGCGGGCCCGGTATCGACCTGTTCGAACGCCTGGAAGATCCGGTCCTCGTCCTCGCGCGCGATGCCGATGCCCGTGTCGCGCACCGAGAAGCGCAGCCGCGCGTGCATTTCCTCGCGGAAAGACAGTGCGACCGACAGCGTGACTCCGCCCTCTTCAGTGAACTTGACCGCGTTATGCGCGAGGTTGAGCAGGATCTGCGTCAGATGCGCACTATCGCCATGCAGGCGCAGCGGCACGTCGGGCGCGACCTCGATGCGAAGCGCCAGCGCCTTTGACGATGCCAGCGGCTGGAGCATCTTCTGCAGGCGCTGCATGAGGTCCTGCAGATTGAAGTCGCCGTCCTTGCGCTGCAGCTTGCCCGCCTCGATCGCGGAGATGTCCAGCACGTCATTGACCAGCAACAGCAGCGACTGCGCCGAGGTCTGGATGACGTCGGCGAATTCGCGCTGTTCCGATGTCAGGCGCGTGCCGCTCAGCAGTTCCGACATGCCGATGATGCCGTTCAGCGGTGAGCGGAACTCGTGGCTCATGTTCGCGAGAAAGCGGCTCTTCGCCGCGTTCGCGCGGCGCGCGGCGTCGGTGGCTTCATGCAGGCTGCGCAGCAGCGACGACAGGTAAGCGGGAATCGCGATCAGCCCCATCCACAGGCCGACCGACAGGAACGGCTGGTTCGACCAGTAGTCGTTGAATGCGATGACCGCCATGAACGCAGTCGAGGCAAGCGCCGACGCCG
>CADCUA010000316.1 GCA_902805755.1 uncultured Lysobacter sp. | reverse complement strand
GGGCGCGAACCCGAAAGTGATCGCCGAGACAGTGGCCACGCCGCTGGAGGAAGCGATCAACGGCGTCGAGGACATGATGTACGTCAAGTCCGTCGCCGGCTCCGACGGCGTGCTGCAACTTACAGTGACGTTCCGCCCGGGCACCGACGCCGACGAGGCCGCGGTCAAGGTGCAGAACCGCGTGAGCCAGGCGCTCGCGCGGCTGCCCGAGGACGTGCGCCGGCAGGGCGTGACCACGCAGAAGCAGTCGCCCACGTTCCTGATGGTCGTGCACCTGACTTCGCCGAACGGCAAGTACGACACGCTGTACCTGCGCAACTACGCGCGCCTGCACGTCAAGGATGAACTCGCGAAGATCCGCGGCGTCGGCGACGCGCAGATCTTCGGCGGCGGCGATTACGCGATGCGCGCCTGGCTCGACCCCGACAAGCTCGCCGCGCGCGGCCTCACCGCCGGCGACGCGGTGCGCGCGATGCGCGAGCAGAACATGCAGGTCTCGGCCGGCCAGCTCGGCGGCGAGCCAATGCCGGACTCGCGGTTCCTCACGCTGATCAACGCGCAGGGCCGCCTGCGCACCGAGCAGGAGTTCGGCGACATCGTGCTCGAGAGCGGCGTGGATGGGCAGATCGTGCGCCTGGGCGATGTCGCCCGCCTCGAACTCGGCGCTGGCGACTACACGCTGCGCTCGCAGCTCGACGGCAAGAACGCGGTCGGCATCGGCATCTTCCAGGCGCCGGGCGCGAATGCGCTGGAGATCCGCGATGAGGTCGTCGCACGCATGGAGGCGATGAAGTCGCGCTTCCCCGCCGGTGTCGAATACGCGTCGGTCTACGACACCACGATCTTCGTACGAGACTCGATCAGGTCGGTGGTGACCACGCTGCTGGAGGCGACCGCGCTGGTGGTGCTGGTGGTGATCCTGTTCCTGCAGACGTGGCGCGCTTCGATCATTCCGCTGATCGCGGTGCCGGTCTCTGTGGTCGGCACGTTCGCCGCGCTCCACCTGCTGGGCTTCTCGATCAACACGCTGACGCTGTTCGGCCTCGTGCTCGCGATCGGCATCGTGGTGGACGACGCGATCGTGGTCGTCGAGAACGTCGAGCGCAATATCGAGGAAGGCCTGACGCCGCTCGCCGCCGCGCACCAGGCGATGAAGGAAGTGTCCGGGCCGATCATCGCGATCGCGCTGGTGCTGTGCGCGGTGTTCGTGCCGATGGCGTTCCTGTCGGGCGTGACCGGGCAGTTCTACAAGCAGTTCGCGGTGACGATCGCGATCTCCACCGTGATCTCGGCGATCAATTCGCTCACGCTGTCGCCCGCGCTGGCCGCGCGCCTGCTCAAGCCGCACGACGCGGCGAAGGATGCGCCCACGCGACTGATCGATCGCCTGTTCGGCTGGATCTTCCGTCCGTTCAACCGCTTCTTCACGACCAGCGCGGGCCGCTACCAGTCGGCGGTGTCGCGCACGCTCGGTCGTCGCGGCGCGGTGTTCGCTGTCTACGCGGGCCTGCTCGTCGCGACCGGCCTGATGTTCCAGGCGGTGCCGCCAGGCTTCATCCCGACGCAGGACAAGGGTTACCTGATCGCCGGCGTGAAGCTGCCGGAAGGCTCGTCGATCGCCCGCACCGATGCGCTGCTGCGCAAGGTCAGCGAGATCGCGATGCAGACCGAAGGCGTCGAGCATTCGATCGCGTTCCCGGGCCTCAACGCGCTGCAGTTCACGAATACGCCGAACACCGGCGTGGCGTTCCTCACGCTCAAGCCGTTCCACGAGCGCACGCGCAGCGCCGCGGAGATCAATGCCGAGATCAACCAGAAGATCGGCGCGCTGCAGGAGGGCTTCACGTTCTCCTTCATGCCGCCGCCGATCCTCGGCCTGGGCAACGGCAACGGCTACCAGCTGTTTATCGAGGACCGCGCGGGCCTAGGCTACGGCGCGCTGCAGGGCGCGGTGCAGTCGCTGCAGGGCGCGGTCGCGCAGACGCCGGGCATGGCGTTCCCGATCACCAGCTACCAGGCGAACGTGCCGCAGCTCGACGCCGAGGTCGACCGCATTAAGGCCAAGGCGCAGGGCGTCCCGCTGACCGAACTGTTCGACACGCTGCAGACGTACCTGGGCAGCGCGTACGTCAACGACTTCAACCAGTTCGGCCGCACCTGGCAGGTCATTGCACAGGCCGATGCGCCGTTCCGCGACAGCGTCGAGGACATCGCCGGGCTGCGCACGCGCAACGACCGCGGCGAAATGGTGCCGGTCGGTTCGATGGTGACGATCCGCCAGACCTACGGCCCCGATCCCGTGCTGCGCTACAACGGCTACCCCGCCGCCGACCTCGCGGGCGAGGCCGATCCGCGCCTGCTGTCCTCGGCCGAAGCGATGGAAACGATGGCCGGGCTCGCGGCGAAGACGCTGCCGCGCGGCATGGACATCGAGTGGACCGACCTGAGCTACCAGCAAGCGACGCAGGGCAAGGCCGCACTGGTCATCTTCCCGCTCGCGGTGCTGCTGGCCTTCCTGGTACTCGCCGCGTTGTACGAGAGCTGGACGCTGCCGCTCGCAGTGATCCTGATCGTGCCGATGACGCTGCTGTCCGCACTCGCCGGCGTCTGGCTCGCCGGGGGCGACAACAACGTCTTCGTGCAGGTTGGCCTCGTCGTGTTGATGGGCCTGGCCTGCAAGAACGCGATCCTGATCGTGGAATTCGCCCGCGAGCTCGAAATGCAGGGCCGCTCCATCGTCGACGCCGCGCTGGAGGCCTGCCGCCTGCGCCTGCGCCCGATCGTGATGACCTCGATCGCGTTCATCGCCGGCACCGTGCCGCTGGTGATCGCCACCGGCGCCGGCGCCGAGGTGCGCGCGGCGACCGGCGTAACGGTGTTCGCCGGGATGCTCGGCGTGACGCTGTTCGGCCTGTTCCTGACGCCGGTGTTCTACGTCGCGCTGCGAAAGCTCTCCGGTCGCGCGCTTGTGCGTCACGACGTGGTGCCCGGTGATGTCCACGCCATCCCCGCCTGACCTGTCGCACGTCGTGCGTGC
>CADCUA010000315.1 GCA_902805755.1 uncultured Lysobacter sp. | reverse complement strand
GGTCGTGGTCGGCGACACCACGCTCGCCGAGATCGTGCCGCTGCTCAACCGGCACCTGGGCGATTGGAAAGGCGAGGGCGCGACGAAGCCGTCGGTCGACGTCGCCACCGTCGCGCTGCCGAGGCAGCCGCGCGTGTTTCTGATCGACCAGCCGGGCGCGGTGCAGGCGAACATCTTCGCCGGGCACCTGATGCCGTCGACGATGGATCCGAACGCGACGAAGCTGGAGATGGCGAACGAAGTCATCGGCGGCTCGTTCACCGCGCGCCTGAACATGAACCTGCGCGAGAACAAGCACTGGTCCTACGGCGCGCGCACGCAGCTGACGAACGCGATCGGCCAGCGCCCGTGGCTGGCGGTCGCGCCGGTGCAGATCGACAAGACCGCCGAATCGATCGCCGAGATCCAGCGCGAGGTCAGCGAATACGCGGCCGGCAAGACGCCGCCGACCGAGGCCGAGCTGAAGAAGATCCAGGCGAACGAGGTGCGCAGCCTGCCCGGCGCGTACGAGACCGCGTCCGCGATCGCCGGCACGATCGCCGGCAACGTGCGCTACGGCCGCCCGGACGATTACGTCGTGCGCCGCGTCGCCGAGATCCAGGCGCTGACGCCGGCGCAGGTCGCGCAATCGGCGAAGGCGATCGATCCGAACGCGCTGACCTGGGTCGTGGTCGGCGATCTCAAGCAGATCGAGCAGCCGGTGCGCGCGCTCAAGCTCGGCGCGGTGCAGGTGCTCGATGCGGACGGTAAGCCGGTCAGTGCCGGGTCGACGCCGGCCGCTCCGGCTGAACCGGGGTCGGCAAAGCCCGCGTCCGCGAAGCCCGCCTCGGGCAAGCCCGCGTCCGCGAAACCGGCCTCGGCGAAGCCCGCCAAGGGCGGCTGATCGCACGGCCCGGCCCTCGCAGCCGGGCCGATTCATCACCGGGCATGCGGGGCCGGGCCACAATCCGGCCTCGTTCTTTTGGGGAAGCCGCCATGCGTATCGCCACCAGTCTCGTTCTCGCGTCACTGCTCGTCTCCGGCTGCACCTGGGTCCACATGGCGCCCGGCGCGAGCGCGGTGCGGGTGCTCGGCGCCGGGGCGGCGCCTGCCGGCTGCGAAAAACGCGGCGATGTCGAGGTGTCGGTCAAGGACCGGCTCGGCTTCTTCGAGCGCAACGACCTGCGCGTGCGCGAGGAGCTGGAAACGCTCGCGCGCAACGAAGCGCCGGGGCTGCAGGCCGATGCGGTGCAGCCGCTGGGCCCACCGGACGACGGCACGCAGCGCTTCGCGGCGTGGCGCTGCGCCGGGCGATAGCTGCTCGCAGCCCCCGCGACGAGCGCGGGTACAGCACCGCTACAGGTCTGTAAACGGCCGTTCACAACGCGCTTACCTGTTTCATGCAAGGGCTGGGTGAAGCGGCTACTCTGTCGGGCTTACTGTCCGCAGGTCCGCCTCATGCTGTTCCAACACGTCGCGATTGCCGGTCTGGCCCATATCGACGCACCGCGCCGGCTGGGCACGGACGAGATCAACGCGCGCCTGAAGCCGACGCTGGACCGTCTGGGCATCAAGGCCGACATGCTGGGCAACATCGCCGGCGTGCAGGCGCGCCGCCTGTGGGACGGCGAAATGCTCGCGTCCGACGCGGCGACGCTGGCGGCGGTGAAAGCGCTGGCCGATGCCGCGATCGAGCCCGGCCGCGTCGGCCTGCTCGTCAACACCTCGGTCAGCCGCGACTACCTCGAGCCGTCCACGGCGTCGATCGTCAGCGGCAACCTCGGCCTGCCCGACACCTGCCAGAACTTCGATGTCGGCAACGCGTGCCTGGCGTTCATCAACGGCATGGACATCGCCAGCCGCATGATCGAACGCGGCGAGATCGATTACGCGCTCGTGGTCGACGGCGAAACCGCGGACCTCGCGTATGAAAAGACGCTCGCGCGCATGACCCATGCGGACGTGACCGATGCCGACTTCCGCAGCGAGCTCGCCACGCTGACGCTGGGCTCCGGCGCGGCGGCGATGGTGCTTGCGCGCGCCGAGCTCGCGCCGGGCGCACCGCGCTACCGCGGCGGCGTCACGCGCGCGGCGACCGAGTGGAACCAGCTGTGCCGCGGCAACCTGGACGGCATGATCACCGACACGCGCCTGCTGCTCAGCGAAGGCATGAAGCTCGCGCAGAAGACGTTTGTCCTCGCGACGCAGAAGCTCGGCTGGGTGGTCGAGGAGCTGGACGAGTTCGTGATCCACCAGGTCAGCAAGGTGCACACCGCCGCGCTGACGAAGGCGATCGGCATCGACCCGAAGAAGGTGCTGACGATCTTCGGCGAGCACGGCAACATCGGCCCGGCCTCGGTGCCGATCGTGCTCAGCAAGCTGCGCGAAATGGGCCGCCTGAAGAAGGGCGACCGCGTTGCGCTGCTCGGCATCGGCTCGGGCTTGAACTGCTCGATGGCGGAAGTGGTCTGGTAAGCCGCGCGTTCGATGCCCTGCGCTGTGCGTGGGGCGTAGCGCACGATCGCTGCGGCACGCTGACGGAACAACGCAGGCGCATTCGCTGCGGTAATGCCGCACGGGCTTGAGCCGCTTGAGCGGGGTCGCACCTGCAGGCGATGACGGCGGCGCGCCTGCGCCGCGGATGCGGGTACAGGACGATGCACATTCCGAACTGATCGCCGGCTGGCAGTCCAGGCCGCCGCGCGTGCGACGTCCCACGCAGCGCATCATCAGGATCCGCGCTTCGCCTTGAGCGCCCGCCTGAGCAATGGCGGTATGCGCGCCGCTACGCTACGCCGCAGCGCCGGCCGCGGCCTACAATCCGCGCATGAATATCCGTCCCTATCTCGGCACGCTGCCAACTCTTGGCGAGCGTGCGTACGTCGACTCCGCCGCCACCGTTATCGGCCGCGTCACGCTCGCCGAGGATGTTTCGATCTGGCCGACCTGCGTGGTGCGCGGCGACGTCAACACGATCGCGATCGGCGCACGCACGAACATCCAGGACGGCACCGTCATCCATGTCAGCCACGACGGCCCGCACGCCAAGCTCGGCGGCTACGCGACCGTGATCGGCAGTGACGTCACCATCGGCCACAAGGCGATCATCCACGCCTGCACGATCGAGGATGCGGTGCTGATCGGCATGGGCGCGATCCTGCTCGATGGCGCGGTGGTGCGACGGCACGCGTTCATCGGCGCCGGCTCGCTGGTATCGCCGGGCAAGGAAGTCGGCGAGGGCGAGCTGTGGCTCGGCAATCCCGCGCGCAAGGTGCGCATGCTGCGCGATGCGGAGATCGAGGGGCTGTACTACAGCGCGCAGCATTACGTGCGCCTGAAAGATCAGTATCTGCAGATGCCGTCGCACGCGTGAGCTTGACGGCGTGGGCGCCGGTTCAATGCACGCGATGCGCGGTCAATTCACGTCGGCAGTGCTCGACGTCACCCGGTTGCGCCCGCCGACCTTGGACCGGTACATCGCCGCATCGGCATCGGCGAGCAGCGTTTCGTAGTCGTAGCCCGCGTGCGCGGTGCACGCGACGCCAATGCTGGCCGTGACCGGGCGCGTGCACGGTGCGGGCGCGGCATCGATCGCTTCGATCGCCTGCCGGCACGCCTCGGCGATGCGCATCGCATCGTCGATGTTGCAGCCCACCAGCGCCATCGCGAACTCCTCGCCGCCGATGCGTCCGTACAGGTCGCCTTCGCGGCAGTAGCCACGGCCGACGCGCGCGACTTCACGCAGCACCCAGTCGCCGGCCGGGTGCCCGCATTCGTCGTTGATCTGCTTGAAGTGGTCCAGGTCCAGCAGCAGCACGCTGACCGGCAACTGCCGCTGCGCGCATACGGCGAGCGCGCGCTCGACGCTCTCGCGGAAATGGCGGCGGTTGCTCAGGCCGGTGAGTACGTCGGTCTCCGCCATGCGCCGCAGCGCACGATGGGTGCGCCGGCTGCGCCAGCCCCAGCCGGTCGCTGCCAGCGCGACTGCGGCAAACAGTGCCACCAGCAGGCCGAGGTTCCACGCCCGGCGGCGAGCGATGTCGCCACGCAGGCGCAGCACGTGGTTCTGTTCCTGCAGCAGGCGTGCCGAGTGCTCGC
The DNA here is from genome assembly GCA_902805755.1 of uncultured Lysobacter sp. Lineage (GTDB taxonomy): Bacteria > Pseudomonadota > Gammaproteobacteria > Xanthomonadales > Xanthomonadaceae > Cognatilysobacter. The sequence goes on along the minus strand of CADCUA010000315.1, from coordinate 4,003 downwards.
GTTGAAACAGTTCGTGGCGTGCGAGCTGCGCGGCGAACTCGCGCGCTTTCACGTCGTCCAGGTGCGCTTTCTCGGCGTCCGCATACTGGCGGTGGTGCTCGAGCGCGGTGCGCAGGTCACCACGCGCGTGTGCCGCTTCGTACAGCGCGCGGTGCGCTTTCACCACCGGCCACCAGCCGGGGTTCTGGCCCCTGAGCTGCAGCACCTGCCGTGCTGCGGCTTCGGCACCGGCGTGGTTGCCGAGCGTCGCACGGTACTGGGCAAGCAGGCCGAGCACCTCGCCGACGATGCGCGAATAGCGGGTTGTACGCGCGTTCGGCAATGCGTCTTCGAGCACGGCTATTGCTTCGCGCATCCTGCCCTGGGTGGTCAGATGCTTTGCCTGCAGGACGTGCAGCATCGTCACCGCGATCGCCTCGCCCTGCGCGCCGCAATCCGCCAGTGCCGGCTGCAGGTCACGCACCTCATCCACGGGCTTGCCCAGGCCTTGCAACGCGTAGATGCGATCGACGCGGACGAAGCAGCGCACGCGCGGCGGCAGCGCCTGGCGCAGCCCGGCCTCGGCATGGTGCAGCGCCAGGTCGTGCAGCTCGTACTGCGTGTACAGCGTCGTGGCCACGCCCACCCCGAGGCTGCGCGTGGCCGGGTCCTTGACCTGGGGCTGCATTGCCAGCGCACGCTCGAGATACTGCAGGCCGCGCACGTAATCACGCGTCACCGCGGTCGTGTTCGCGACCAGCAGCGCGGCGCGGTAGCGGATGTCGGGGTCGCGCGCCTGCGTCACCAGCGCTTCGGCGTCTTCGAGCGCCCGCGGGTAGTCACCCACGATCACGCGACGGTAGGCCTGCAGCAGGCGCAGGTGCTGGCGTTCCGGCTCCGATGCCTGCGCGCGCATCGCATGGGCCCGATCGAGCAGCGACGCGAACGCCTGGGGATCGCGGCTGCGCACCGCGTCTGCCTGTTCGAGCAGCGTGGCGACCCGCGATGCGCGCGCAGGCGCGACGACGCCGAGCGATGCGGCGATCGCAAGCGCCAAGCCGATGAACGCAGCAGGCCGTGCCATGACTTCCTCTGTCGAACGCTTTGGTGCATGCCAGGCCCCCACCCGGGGCTTGGCACCTCGATCGTGGTGGCGGGCTGCCGACGGTTCGCACCGGCGGCGCGCAGCGTGCCCGGTCGCGCCACGATCCCCTTGACGATAGCCCAGATGCGACGGTCCGGACTGCGCTGGACGCGAGGGCCGGCGAAAGCGTGGCGACCATCACGCCAGCGCCCGGCAGGCAGCGGTCGGGCAATGCCGGTTCCGCGGCGCGGCGGGCTCGGTGGAACAACGCCAACAACCACAGCAACGCCAACAACGCCAATGAGGACGACGACGACGACGACGACGACAACAGCGCCCCGGCCGCACGCTGCCTGCAGCGGCCGCAGCAGCGCACGCGCCCGGAGAATGGCCGGAATCTCACACAGAGGCGGCTGCCGCGCGAGCCTGCATTCGGCAATGCCGCGATCGCCGCGCCGATCAACCGCGACGCGGCGCGCGTTGCCCCGCTTCGCCTCAGGCGCGCGCCGCGCCGCGCCGGTCCGTGTACAGCTCTCGATACACGGGATCCGTCGCCGGGTGCGTGCCGTGCCACAGCCGGAAACTCTCGGCGGCCTGTTCGACCAGCATGCCGAGCCCGTCGATGCATGCACCGATGCCTGCCTGCTGCGCCCAGTGCAGGAACGGCGCGGCAGACGCGCCGTAGCCCAGATCCACCGCCACCGTCTGCGCATGCACCAGCGACGCCGGCAGCGCGGGCATGCCCTCGCCGCGCGCGGCGGACGTCGCGTTGACGATCACGTCGAACGCACCTTGCGCCGGCAGCGCCACGAGCGCGCAGGCTGCGGTCGGCGCATCGCCCGCAATGGCCGCGATCAGTGCCTCGGCATTCGCGGCGGTGCGGTTGGCAACCACCAGCGCACCGATGCCTGCGTCCAGCAATGCCGGCGCCACGCCGCGCGCCGCGCCGCCGGCGCCGAGCAGCAGCGTCCGGCGGCCGCGCAGGTCCATGCGCTGGCGCCCGGTGAGGTCGCGCACCAGCCCGATGCCGTCGGTGTTGTCACCGTCCCACCCATCGTCGGTGCGCAGCAGCGTGTTGACCGCGCCGGCCGCCTGCGCGCGTGCGGTCAGCCGCGTGCACAGCGCGGCGGCGGCGGCCTTGTGCGGCAGCGTCACGTTCGCGCCGCGCCCGCCTGCGCGTGCGAACGCGGCGACCGTCGTTTCGAAGTCCTCCGGCGTCGCATCGATCGCGGTGTACTCGAGCGCGATGCCGCACTGCGCCGCGAACGCGGCATGAATGCGCGGCGACAGCGAATGCGCGACGGGATGACCGAAGACGGCGAAGCGCTTCATGCGCCGCTCCCATGACCGCAACCCGGCGCAAGGCCAGCGCAGCTTCCGGCGCCCCGGCCGACGCTGCGATCCGCAGCGGCCACATCGCCATGCGCGCTATCCGCATCGCACGTGCGCAGATGCCGTGTCATGGCGTTGCGACCGCCGCGCTCATCGAGTCGCGCATGCCGAAGCGCGCTCGGATGGGTCACGGCGTCGATAGGCTTCACGAGTTCACTCCATGGGACTGCTTCAACGCGACCGCATCGCGCGAATCGATGGATCGTGCGGGTCGCGACAGGCGCTGTCGGGGTCCCCGCGCGCTATCCGCGAGGTTCGCGCCGCGTGCGCGGATGCACGATGTCATCGCACTCGGGCTGCTGCTGTAATCCAGTGCGCCATGCCAAGCGGCAACCGCCAGCTGCTTCCCGCCCGCCGCCCACGACACTGGTACGGGCACCGGCGCCTGCGCCTCAGCGCGCCTCGCGCAGCCAGCGCGCCGCGTCCAGCGCGAAGTACGTGAGCACGCCGTCCGCACCGGCGCGCTTGATGCTCGTCAGCGCCTCCAGCGCGCACGCGCGCTCGTCCAGCCAGCCGTTCATCGCGGCGGCCTTGAGCATCGCGTACTCGCCACTGACCTGGTAGACGAACGTCGGCGCGCCGAACGTGTCCTTCACCCGGCGCACGATGTCGAGGTAGGGCAGGCCGGGTTTCACCATCACCATGTCGGCGCCCTCGTCGAGATCGAGCGCGACCTCGCGCAGCGCCTCGTCGGAGTTCGCCGGGTCCATCTGGTAGGTGGTCTTGTTGCCCTTGCCGAGCGCGCCGGCGCTGCCGACCGCGTCGCGGAACGGGCCGTAGAAGCTGCTCGCGTACTTCGCGCTGTAGGCGAGGATGCGCGTGTGCACGTGGCCGTCGCGCTCGAGCGCCTCGCGCACCTCGCCGATGCGCCCGTCCATCATGTCGCTGGGCGCGACCACGTCGGCGCCGGCGCGCGCGTGGCTCAGCGCCTGCTTCACCAGCGCCTCGACGGTCGCGTCGTTGAGCACGTAGCCGTGCTCGTCGATCAGCCCGTCCTGGCCGTGCACGGTGTAGGGATCCAGCGCGACATCGGTGATCACGCCGAGCTGCGGGAAACGCTGCTTGAGCGCTGCGATTGCGCGCTGTGCGAGGCCGTCGTCGCGCCAGGCCTCGGCCGCGTCCAGCGATTTCGCGTCCGGAGCGGTGACCGGAAACAGCGCGAGCGCGGGAATGCGCAGCTCGCTGGCCTCCTCGGCGACGCGCAGCAGTTCCTCGATCGACACGCGCTCAATGCCCGGCATCGAGCCGACCGGCGCGCGGCCGTCGAGCTCGTGCACGAACACCGGGTAGATCAGGTCGTTCTCGGTCAGCACCGTCTCGCGCATCAGCCGGCGCGAGAACTCGTCGCGGCGCATCCGCCGCGGTCGCATATAGGGGTAGCTCATGGCGCGGATTCTACGCGCGTGTGGTTTGCAGGCGTTGCGCGGCCAGCCCGGCGCAGCGCCCGCACGGAATTACCGGCGCGCGCCTTTGCGCAGCAGGTAATGCCGGATTGCATCGTTGTGCGCCTGGTTCAGTGGCGAGCGCCACACCCGGGCCTTTGGTACA
>CADCUA010000314.1 GCA_902805755.1 uncultured Lysobacter sp. | reverse complement strand
AACGTTGCCGCATTCCTGTGTTCCGACCTCGCGTCAGGCGTGACCGGCGAAGTCACGTATGTCGATGCCGGCTACAACATTCTGGGAATGACCGGCATCGGCGACGGAGACTGATCTGCCGCTGTGCGCCGGGCAACCGCCGCGAGCGAAGTTGCGACGTCGCGTTAGCCTCAGCTTCCCGCAAAAGAAAAGCCCGGCATCCGCCGGGCTTTTCTTTTCATGCGCTCGCGAAACGCTTACAGGTTCGCCTCCACCACGTCGATGCGGAAGCGCTTGCGCAACCCGCTGATGATCGAGCGGATCTCGCCGTCCGCACGCAGCTGCTCGACCTGCTGACGCAGCATGTCGCGCTGACCCGGCGGCATCTGCGCGGCGTCGCCGGGGGTCACGGCGTCCACGGTGAACAGCACGGCAGAACCATCGGCCACCACATGCACGCCCGGCGTGCTCGCACCGGACGCCGGCGCCGCAGCCGCGAAGACCGCATCGGCGACGCCTTCGGCGCCGAGTGGCGCGCCACGCGGCAACGCGGGGATGCGTGTGGGTGGCGCAAGCCCGCTGGCTGCGGCAACCGCGTCCAGCGATTCGCCAGCCTGCAGGCGCTTCAGCAGCGCCTGAGAACGTTCACGCGCCGCGCGGCGTGCACGGTCGTTGCGTACGGCCGCGATCACCTGATCCCTGACCTGTGCAAGAGGACGCGTCTGCGCCGGCGCATGCGCCGCGACCCGGATCAGCGCGGTGCGGTTCGGGCCCAGCTCGATCGGATCACTGACGGTCCCGTCCTGGATCAATGTCTCGGAGAACGCTGCACGCTTCACCGCAGGTATCGCAAGGATCCCTTGGGCGCTGTCACGCGTGACCGGCCCGACCGTCTGCACGGGAAGCTTCAGCTCACGGGCGGCCGGGGCCAGGGATGTCGGGTTCTTGTAGACCAGATCCACGAGCCGGCTGCTCAGGTCGTTGAACGCGCGCTCGCGATCGGCTTGCGCCTGCTGGACCACAAGTGCTTCGCGCACCTGCTCGAACGGCTGTTGCGCGCCGGCCTTCGCTTCGCGCAACTGGATGACATGCCAACCGAAGTCGGTCTTGACCGGTTCGCTCACCTCGCCGGCTTTCATGCGGAAAAGCGCGTCTTCGAACGGGCCCACCATCGTTCCCTTGGACACCCAGCCCAGATCGCCGCCACTGGCCTTCGAGCCCGTGTCATCGCTGTTCGCGCGGGCCAGCGCAGCGAAGTCGCCGCCCGGCGCGCGCGCCTGCGCCGCAAGCTGGGCCGCCTTGGCCTGCGCCGCCTTGTCAACGGCTGCGGAAGCACCCTCCGGCACGCGCACCAGGATGTGCGAAGCCAATCGCTCTTCCTGCGCGGCGTAACGCGTCTTTTCCTCTTCGTACCGACGGCGCAGCGCTGCCTCGTCCGCCACTGCAGGCGCCGCCAGCTTCGCGGCATCGAGCTCGACGAACTCCAGAGTCACCGTCTCCGGCGCACGGAAGCTGGCCGGATTCTTGCGGTACCAGGCTTCGATCTCCGAAGCACTGACCGCCGCCGTGTCGATCACGGGCGGAATCGAAACCAGGCTTACCGCGCGCTGCTCTCCAAGAAGCCGGATCAGGCGCTCCAATTCCGATGCGGTCGCAAAGCTGCTGCTGGCCAGACCGGTGGCGACCGTGGACTGTTCCAGACTTTCGCGCACGAGCGCTTCAAACGCACGCGGCGTCTGCGCGGGCGCCTGCGATGCGAGCGCAAGCTGGTATCGCTCCGGGTTGAACTTGCCGTCCACCTGGAATGCCGGGATCCGCTGGATCTCACGGCGCACGAGTTCGTCGCTGACGACCATGCCCGAACGTCGCGCCGCAATGGCCTGCAGACGCTCGTCGATCATCGCATCGAGAATCGCGCGCTTGTTATCGGCGCTTTCGAAGGCGCGTGCATCGAACGATTCGCCCTGCTCGGTGCGCGCACGCTGGCGTGCCTGCTCGAAACGCGTCCGGAACTCGTCGACCGTGATCTGTTCCTGATCCCAGACCGTCGAAACCGGCCACCACGTTGGCGCCGAAGACCACCATTTGGGCGGCACATCGATCTGCGCGACATGGCTTTCGCCGCGCTGGACGAGGTAATCCTGCAGCCCGACCAAGGCAAAAGGAATGATCAGCAGGCCAAGGATCACCGTGGCAATCCAGCCCGAGGTCTTGTCGCGCAGTGTCTGCAGCATGTCCGGTTCGCAAGGTACGGAAGCCGGACAGTTTAACGTGGTTGCGTCATGCGGTCCGGGCGTTCGACCCCTGCCATGCGCATGCGGTACCCAGACGCCAGTACAGCACGAGCGTCGTCGACAAGCTGCCCGTGCAAAGCCAGCAAGCGGAGCGGGTCATAGGCGGGCTAATCCTGTCGGCTTTAAAAACAAAAAAGCGCCGTTTCCGGCGCTTTTTCATATAACTGGCGGAGTGGACGGGACTCGAACCCGCGACCTCCGGCGTGACAGGCCAGCATTCTAACCAACTGAACTACCACTCCGCACTTTGAACCTGTTACCGCCCGGGCCATGCCTCGAGCTTGTCCCCGCACCGCTACCGCAGAGATACCAGCTGACTGGTGGGTGCTGAGGGTTTCGAACCCCCGACCCTCTCCGTGTAAAGGAGACGCTCTACCGCTGAGCTAAGCACCCGGGCTTACCGCCGCCGAGGCACCGGTGGGCGAGCTGATTAATTTACAGCATCCTTCAGCGCCTTGCCAGCCTTGAAGGCCGGGTTCTTCGAGGCATTGATCTTGATCGTTTCGCCGGTCTTCGGATTACGACCCTGACGCGCGGCGCGCTTGCGCACCTGGAACGTGCCGAAACCCACAAGCGTAACGTCGTCGCCCTTCTTCAGCGCCTTCGTGATGACGCCGATCACTGCGTCCACAGCAGTGGCAGCATCGGCGCGCGACAGTTCGGCGGCCTCGGCAACGGCCGCGACAAACTCACCCTTATTCATTCTTTTCGACTCCCTGTGCGGCAGTGCTGCCGCAATGTTCTAAGAACCGGATCAGTCTGCAGCGCGGCA
>CADCUA010000313.1 GCA_902805755.1 uncultured Lysobacter sp. | reverse complement strand
GTGCCGCAGCGTCTGCCTTGGCGCAAGCATGCAAGGGCATGGAGCGATGCACCTCGGTCGAATCGCACCTTCCATCACCAAATAAATGCAAAGCGGTAAAGCCGCCCTCGCCTAGCCCGGCCGCACGCCTGCAATCAGTTCCGCAAGCCTTGCGGTATCGACCGGCTTCACCAGATGGTGGTCGAAGCCCGCCTGCGCACTCTTCTGTCTATCCCTTTCATCGCCATAGCCGGTCACGGCGATCAGCAGGGTGCGTGCGGTCTCGGGTTGCGACCTCAGCTGCGAGGCGAGCGCATTGCCGTCCATCATCGGCAGGCCGATATCCAGCAGACACACGTCGGGACGTTCGCGCAGTGCGCGCTCCAGGGCGCTGGTGGAGTCGTACTCCACGGCGCAGTCGTATCCCAGTGCTTCCAGGAACATCGCAAGCACGGTCGCGGCGTCCTCGTTGTCATCCACGATCAGCACACGCAGCGGTGCCGCCGCGCGCGGTGGACCGCCAGCGGGCTGCGATCCGGTCGACGCGGTGGCGCCCGTTGCCGCAGGCAATCGCACTTCGAATTCGCTTCCCTTGCCCGGCCCCTCACTGCGCACGGACACGCTGCCGCCGTGCGCTTCGACAAGGCTGCGCACGAGCGCGAGCCCGACACCGAGCCCGCCCTGTGCGCGGTCCGGCGTGCGCTCGCCCTGCGTGAACAGTTCGAACGCACGCTGCACCAGCTCCGGATTCATGCCGATGCCGTCATCGGCTACGGAAAGCACGACCTGCGCGCCACGGTCACGCATGCGAACCGCGATATTGCCCTGGTCGGCCGTGTACTTCGCCGCATTCGTCAGCAGGTTCGCCACGACCTGTACCAGCCGTTTCTCATCGCCCACGACCGGCTGCGCATCCGCCGCGAGGTCGAGCGTCAATCGATGCCCTTTCGCATCGAGCAGCGGCCGCACCTGTTCGACCGCGGCCATCGCGACTGCACCCAGGTCGAGCAGGGACCGGTCCAGCGACACGAGGCCCTGCGTCACCCGCGATATGTCCAGCAGGTCATCCACCAGGCCCGTCATGTGCGCAACCTGGCGGGAGATGATCGAGCTCGTGCGCCGCAACTGCGCCTCGTCGAGCTGGCTCATTGAAAGAAGGTCGGCAGCGGCGCGGATCGGCGCGAGGGGATTGCGCAGTTCATGGGCCAGCATCGCGAGGAACTCGTCCTTGCGTGCACTCGCCTGCCTTGCTTCCTCTTCCACCTGCTTGCGCCGCGTGACGTCCTGCAGCACGCCGGTGAAGCGCGGCGCCCTGGCCGCGGAATTGCCGGGAAGCACCCGGCCTTTCGACGCCACCCAGCGAATGCTTCCATCGCGCTGCGGGACCCGGTACTCCGCCTCGTAGCCGACGTGACCCGCGAGCGCATCCTGCATCGCGCGCCTGTTCGCCTCGCGATCATCGTCGTGGATCTTTTCGCCGATGCGTGGGATCGGTATGCCGGCAGCGAGCACGGCCGGATCCAGTTCGAAAATCGCCGCGCAGCGTTCGTCACCGGACGACAGACCGGTGGCCGGGTCATAGGACCAGATGCCGATTTCGCCCGACGCGTCGAGCGCCATCTGCAGTCGCTCCTCGCTCTCGCTCAGGCGCATATTCGCGAGGACCGTCTCGGTCGTCTCCACCAGCGTGGACAGCACGCCGCCGCGCCCGCCGTCGGGCCCGGGCACCGGACTCCAGGAGAACGTGAAGTACGCAGTGCCGCGCTTGCCGAAGCGATGGATCTCGAACGGCTGATCCTTGAACGACAGCGGCTCACCGCCGTACGCGCGCATCACTATCGGCTGCAGGTCGGGCCACGCCTCGCTCCACAACTCCGCCAGCGCCGTGCCCTGCGCGCGGACGCGGCGGTCGCCGAGGATCGGCGCATACGCGTCGTTGTAGAACACATGAAGATCCGGCCCCCAGGCCAGGGCCGCGGGAAACGCCGAGCCCAGCGTGATCTGCAGCGCAATGCGCAATTCGTCCGGCCAGCGCGGCATGGCACCCAGCGCGTGCGAGGACCAGTCCGTCGACGCGATATCGCAGCCTGCCGCGCCAAGCGTGCGCAGCGTCGCTTCCATCGTTGTGCGTGACTGGGACATTGCAGGTCCGCGGTGGACGGGCCAGTCACGGTATCAGTGGCAGGCAGGCCAACGCGAATCGCCCGCCGGACGGATGAGCAGGCATGCGCGGCGGGGATCGCGCATCCGCTCCAGGGCTTCCAGCAGATCCGCCACTGAATTGCTGCGCGGCAATCGACGACACCTGCTTGCACGGGTTGCGCTGCGTGCGATCAACTCACGGCGCCCGGGCCTGTTGCGTCTATTGCACGCAACAGGCGGCCTGCGTCCACCGGCTTCACCAGATGGTGATCGAACCCGGCCGCGGCCGAAGCGGCGCGATCGTTCTCCTGTCCGTATCCGGTCAACGCGACGAAGATCGCATGCGTGTTCCGGCCTGCGCGGCGCAGCGCGCGCGCCAGCTCGTACCCCGTCATGTCCGGCAGCCCGATATCAAGCACGTAGATGTCGTAGTCCTGTCCGGCCGATGCGGAATCCAGTGCGTCCTGCGCGGTGTTCGAAACGTCGGCGCTGTAGCCGTGCAGGCGCAGGACTTCGGCGACCATCGTCGCCGCATCCTCGTTGTCATCCACGACGAGCACGCGACTCGAGCCCGCACGGGTGCCGGTCCCGACCTCCTGCAGCTCGGCCGCCGCTGCCGTTTCCATGAGTCGCGGGAGAAACACCGTAAACGTGCTGCCGCGACGCAGGCCGGCGCTGTGCGCCTGCACATCACCGTCGTGCAGTCGCACGATGCTGCGCACCAGCGCCAACCCGATGCCGAGTCCACCCTGGGTGCGGTCGGGCGTTCGTTCGCCCTGGGTAAACAGTTCGAACACATGCGGCAGCAGGGATGCGTCGATGCCCGCACCGCTGTCGCCTACATCGATGCGGACACGATCGCCGTCGGGCTCCACGCGCAATTCGATCTCGCCGCCCGGCGGCGTGTACTTCGCCGCATTGTTGAGCAGGTTCGCGATGACCTGGGTCAGCCGCGCACGGTCGCCGAGCACGGTCAAGGGCTCCGGGCCCAGAACCACCCGCAGTGCATGCCGGCGCGCGGCGATGAGCGCCTGCACCTGCTCCAGCGCGGCGGCCGTGACCTCCTTGATATCGGTGGGCTGCTTGTGCAGCTGCACCAGTCCGCGCGTCACCCGCGAAACATCGAGCAGGTCATCGACGAGTTCAGTCATATGCGTGACCTGCCGCGTGATGATGTCCGCCGCGCGATGGGTCTGGCCATTCTCGCCTGCCACCATCTTCAGCAGCTCGGCCGCCATGTTGATCGGTGCCAGCGGGTTACGCAGCTCGTGCGCGAGCATCGCGAGGAACTCGTCCTTGCGTCGATCCGCCGCCTGCAGCGCATGGAACAGCCTTGCATTGTCGACCGCGATCGCGGCGCGCTCCGCGATCCGCCGGGCGAGATCCAGATCGGCTACGTCATAGCGCCGCCCGCTTTCGGCGGAGACCAGCGTGATCACTCCGATGACGCTGCCGCGCGCGCGCAGCGGCACCGACATGAACGAGCTCAGGCCGAGTGCGCGCATGATTCCCAGGTGTTCCGCGCTATGCGCGGTGCGCTCGAGCATCTCGTCGGGGATGTGCGCCACCAGGCTCGGTTCGCCCGTGCGCACGGCGTACCAGGCGCCTACGGGCGCGTCCTTGCGCTGCGGATACTTCGCATGAAGCTGCCTTGCGAGCGCCACCTTTTCGGGGTCGGGGTGATACACCGATACACGTTCGAGCTCGCCATTCGCTTCGAGAAGGTCGACGGCATACCAGTCGGCCATGCGCGGCACCAGCACCTGGGCCAGATTCGCAAGCGTGGTCTCGTAGTCGAGCGAGGCGCCCAGCGTGTGGCCAGCCTCGGCGAGCAGTTGCGTTTCCAGCTCCGCCCGCTTGGACGTAGTGACATCGACCGTGATGCCACGCACGCAGACGGGTGCTCCATCACTGCCGTAGTCGATCCGCCGGCGCGTATGCATCCAGCGGACCCGGCCTTCACGGTCCAGCATCCGGTACTGGAGTTCATAGGGAAGCGTTCCCTTGTATGCCGAATGCAGCATCTCGATGACATCGTCGCGGTCCTCGGGATGGACCAGCGCCACGAAGCCGTCGGCGCCCGCGACAGGACCGCCCCAGAACACGTCCGGGTCCGACGAGAACGATGACGAGCCGTCGCGCAGGTTCCATTCCCACGCAAGCATCTGGCCGATCGCAAGTGCTTCCTGCAGGCGCTCTTCGGCGGCCCTGGCACTCTGCGCCGCGAGTACCTGGTCGGTCTGGTCGACCACGATCGCGGTCACCCCGGTCAGCTCGCCCGCGTCGTCGTAGTCGGGGCTGACGCTGCTTTTCGCATGCAGGGTGGAGCCATCCTTGCGTCGGTACCTTTTCGACAGCACCACGCCTTCGCGCCCGCGGGTGACCTGCTGCAGCGCGGCGTGTGTCGCTTCAAGGCTTTCCGGATCGGTGACGTCGAAAAGCGTGCGCCCGAGAAGTTCATCCTTCGCGTATCCCAGCATCCGGCACCACTGCCGGTTGACGTAAAGGATCCTGCCGGTCGAGTCCGCCTGGACAATGCCGACCACCGCATGGTCGAGTTTGAACATGACCTCGACGTTGGGATCCATTGGGCGCTCCTGCGCCTGCTCAGGCGCTGCGGAATGGTCCCATGACCGGTGTGTAGCGAGGGCAACAACAAGCCGGGACCCATGCTGGAGCGTATGCGCCGGTGTGTCGCTTTATAAGCCGCCCCGGCGAGCGGCGGCACAAAAACGCCGGAACGTTCCTGGCCGCGGCCGTTAGCGAATTCTGGCACTGCGATGCGCCGGAGCCGCCAGCAAGCGCGCAACGCGTGATGCGCGAGAACATGCACACGCTGCCGCGGGACCTCGATCTGGACGAAATGAGCCGGAGCCTTGTGTCACACGACGAACTCGCGCTGCGACGCACGCGTATCGATCGCCTGCTCGAGAAACTCGCCGACACCGACATCGCGCTGAGCATGGACGTGATGCGGGCCGCGCTGCGCGGCTACGCGATGCTCAAGCTCAATGGCCAGGTGCATGGTCTTGACGGACAGCGGCGCGACCTCGGCAAGCGGTTCGTGAAGACCGCGCGTCGCAAGCCCGGCGAGGTGACCGAAGCGGCGTAACGCGCTTCGTTGTCCATGGACGCGAAAAAGCCCTGCGATGCAGGGCCTTTTTCTTGCGCCGCATCGTTCGACGCCTGGACACGTGACGGCCCGGACACGCCGGGGTGGACGTTGTTGCGCCCGCATGCGTAGGTCCGTGACTGTCGATGCAGGGCCGCCGTCGATACCGGACAGCGGGCTGTACGATCGGCATAAAAAAACCAGCCATGCGGCGGGTTTCTTCGTGCTCCGGGACATCACGGGATGTCGTCGGAGTTTGTAACTGGTGCCCAGGAGAGGACTCGAACCTCCACGGTTTTACCCGCTAGTACCTGAAACTAGTGCGTCTACCAATTCCGCCACCTGGGCAGGTGGGCGCGTATGGTGCGATTGGCACGTCGGCTTGTCAACAGTTTGTTTAAACGCTGACGCGCGCCGATGTGTGTCATGCATGCCGATCAGGCGACAGGGCGATGAATCGTTGCGGCGAAAGCTGCAGCTCGACACCCAGGGCGCTCCATGCCGCATTGGCTGCCGGACGCCCGTCATGCCGACGGGCGCCGCGGCTGCCTGCGATCAGATGGAGCGGATGTTGCCGCTTGCCACAATCGGTCCCGTCGGTGCCGCATGCGGGATGCCCTGTTCCGGCTCCAGCGTGATCGCAAGCACGGCGCCAACGGCCAGTTCGCGCTGCAACTCGGCTGGCACCTGGACGGTATGCGAGACCTCGTTCGAAACAAAGCCCAGCGAACGCGGCGCGCCACCGGTCGGGATCAGCCACAGCTCCCCGACCCGCCCGTCGCCGGCGGCCGGTGCGGGCACGGGCGTCATCGTGATCGCGTCGCGGCCCGGGTCGATCGCGGCGAGCCAGGCGGCGGTGCCACCCTCGCGTTCGAGCACGACCACCTGGCGCGTCTGGTCCTCCGGCTCGACGGCCGGCACGGTTGCAACGGGCGTAGTGCGCGGCTGCGCGGGGCCGACGTCGGGCGTGCGCAGCGCGACGACAGCGAGCGCCGCAGCGACTGCCATCGAGCTTGCCGCAGCGCCACGCCAGAAGCCCACGCTGTTCCAGACGCCACGACGCGCGGATTCGACCGCGGGCCAGCCCAGTTGCGTACGGATTCGAGGCCACACATGCGCGGGCACAGCGGCCTCCGGAATGTCGGCCAGCAGCGGCGCGAGTCGACGCTCCCAGGCATCGATCAGCGCTGCGAATGCAGGCTCGCCCGCCGCCCTCGCCTCCACCGCGGCACGCGCGGATGCGTCGAGCACGCCGACGACATACTCGGCCGCCAGAAGATCGTCGCTGGGCGGCTCGTTATCAATGGGGAATTCAGAGGTATTCATTGTTCAAGGCACGCCTTGAGTTGCGCGAGGCCGCGACGGATCCAGCTCTTGACCGAACCGAGCGGAGAGCCCACACGCGCCGCCAGTTCCTCGTACGTTGCGCCTTCGAAGAACGCGGTGCGGATCAGCGAGCGGCGGCGGCCATCCAGGCGCTGCATGCACTGGTCCAAGCGTGCGTTCTGCATCGTCGTGTCGGTTGCTTCGGGCGGAGTGTCGGCCGAATCGGGCACATCGTCTGCGAACTCGATCGGCGCGGTGCGCATGCTGGCAGGCGACGCACGCAGCCGGTCGATCGATTTGTTGCGGGCGATCATCGCGAGCCACGTGATCGCACTCGCGCGGCTGGCATCGAACTGCGCCGCCTTGCGCCAGATGGTCGTATAGACCTCCTGCAGCACGTCCTCCGCGTCGCCGCGGTCGAGGGGCGGCAGCGCGCGCCGCAGCAGCGCCTCGCAGGCCGCCGGCGCGATCGGCCGGCTGAACAGGAAGCCCTGGTACTCGGTGCAGCCGGCCTGGCGCAGCAGGTCCAGCTGCGCCCCGGTCTCGACCCCTTCCGCCGTGGTGGCCAGATTGAGGCGCCGCGCGGTATCGACGATCGACTCCAGCACCGCCAGCGCGCGCGCATCAAAGGCGATGCCGGTGACGAAGGAGCGGTCGATCTTGATCTTGTCCACCGACAGGTCCTTCAGGTAGCTCAGGCTGGAAAAGCCGGTGCCGAAATCGTCGATCGACAGCTTGATCCCCAGAGCGTGCAGCTGGTGCGTGACGGCGATCGCGCGCGCACTGTCGAACATCGACGCCGTTTCGGTCAGCTCCAGTTCCAGCGATGCCGGCGCCAGGCCATGCGTCAGCAGGCTGTGTTCGACGGTCTCGACCAGGTCCGGCTCGCGGAACTGGCGTGCCGACAGATTGACCGCCATGGTCGGGGCCGGCCCTGGCAAATCCAGATCCAGCCAGGCGCGCAGCTGGCGGCAGGCCTCATGGAGCACCCAGCGGCCGATATCGACGATCAGGCCGCTCGCCTCGGCCAGGGGAATGAAATCGGCCGGCGAGACCAGACCGCGCTCCGGATGGCGCCAGCGCACCAGCGCCTCGAAGCCGCTGACCCGGCCAGTTGCCAGGTCGACCTTCGGCTGGTAGTCGAGGAACAGCTGTTCGCGCTCGAGCGCGTGGCGCAGGTCCTGCTCGAGCAGCAGGCTGGTTTGCGGCACCCACGGCCCGCGCGCGTACTCCTTGATCGACCCGTGGCCGAGCGACTTGGCTTCGCGCAGCGCCGTGTCGGCGGTGTTGAACAGCGTCTCGACGTCCTGGGCGTCGCGCGGGAATACCGCGTAGCCCATGGTGCAGGACAGGTCGATCGAGCGCCCGGCCAGGCGGAACGGCAGCTGCAGGTACTGGCGCAACTCGTGCAGCAGCGCCACGCCCTCCTTCTCGTCGTCCAGGTCGGCCAGCAGCAGCATGAACATGTCGCCGCCGATGCGCGCCACCGCGTGGGCGCATTGACCTTCTCCCTGGGGCTAGGCCTGCAGGCGGCTGC
>CADCUA010000312.1 GCA_902805755.1 uncultured Lysobacter sp. | reverse complement strand
TCGGGTGCGCATTATCCCCGAATCGCGCGGCGTCATCGAAGCGCCAACGCGGACCCCGAGAGCAATGCATTGCCGATGAAGTCGCTGATCGCTGTTTTCCTTATGGTCGCCACCGTGTACGTCTCACTGTGCACGTGGATGTTCGTGCGCCAGCGCGATCTCATCTACTTCCCACACTTCACGCGCACGGTCGCATCGCAGAGCGACTTCGCGATCGTCCACGAAGGCCACACGCTGCGCGGCTGGGTCGCTAATCCCGGTCGCGGCGATGCGGTCATCTACTTCGGGGGCAATGCCGAATCACTGGAACCGATGCGCGACGCGCTCGCCGGCTGGCTGCCGGATCACACGACCTACCTCGTGGCCTACCGCGGCTTCGGCGCGAGCGACGGCGTACCGGAAGAACAGGCGCTCGCGCGCGACGCAACAGCCATCTTCGATGACGTGCAGGCGCGACACCCCATGGGATCCGTCTCGGTAATCGGCCGCAGTCTGGGCACGGGCGTAGCAAGCCACCTCGCCTCGCGCCGGGCAGTCTCCAGGCTCGTGCTGATTACACCGTTCGACAGTCTCGTCGACGTTGCACGCTCACACTATCCGTGGCTGCCGGTGCGATGGCTGATGCGCGAACGCTACGAGTCGGCGCGGCACCTGTCGGTGTACCGCGGGCCCATCCTGATCCTGCGCGCCGGGCGCGACCAGGTGGTGCCACCCGCGCGGACGGATCGACTCATCGCTGCGCTACCGCGGCCCCCAAAAGTTTTGAACCTACCCGCAGCCGACCACATCGACGTTGTCGACCACCCGCAGTTCCGCGCCGCATTGAAGCGCTTTCTCGAGTAACGGCGCAGCACCACATGCGGTGTTTCAACGCGTAGCTGCGCCTGCCGTTCCGACACGAGGGGCCGTCGGGATCGGGCAGCGCTGCATGCCTGCGGGCATCGGCAATGCGCACACTTCGCAACACGGACTGGCGGGCGGTGCCGTTGGCGCGGATACGGGGTTGAGCTTGAGCAGCGCAACCCAGTCCTGCCGGTTGAAGTCACAAGCGTCAGGGCGATCCGGTGTGCAGGCCGGTGCCTGCGCGGTGCGTCCGGCAAGAGACCAGAAGCGCCCGCTGCGGTTGACGGGGAGCATTCGCATCGTCACGCCATGAAGCACATTGCCGCCGATCAACCGAGCGTGATTGCGATCGACCGCAACGACGATATCGCAGTGCATCGCAAGTGCGCCGGAAAACGGCCGTTGCAGCCAGTCAACGAACTCATCGTGTCCGAACGCCTGGTCGGGCAATCGAGTGAAACACAGCAGGTCGCCTGGCGCAGGCGCTTCGCTCTCCGGATCAACGAGTCGGAACGGGCCCGCGCTGCCGGCGAGCTGGGCGTCACGCACGTAGTCCACATGACGCGTCGACGCGCGGAAGCCCTGCACGCCAGCCTGTCGCATCACATAGGAAACGAACACCGCGGACCACGGCGTATCCAGCAGAAACGTACGGCACAGCGAGGCCTGTGCGCCCTCGTCCAGGGTGCCGAAACAGTCGGCCCCGTCCGTATAACCGCTCGGCGGCCACTGCACCCCGCTGGCCTGCCAGTACGCGGTGACGCGACGCCAGGCCGGCGTGATCCCATCGGCCAGCTCCGCGCTTTCCGCTTCAGATATGTGCACGCTTGCCAAGCGGCCTTTGAGATCGATGAAAGGTTCGAACCACAGTCGATGCTCGGCGCAGGCGACCGCGGCGATGCGCGCCGCGACGTCGGGGATAGCCCGACCAGAAGCATCACTGCCGCATCGAGCGGCAACTGCATCACCCGTCGTGATGCATGCGGCCAACAGTGCGGTTGCAAGCAGAACACGTCTTGCGTGCATGCACGCCTCGCATTGCTCAGGTATTGCTGCAGAACCTCGCATAGTCGATGTATCCCGGGAATTCACTTCCCGGTGCACACACCGTGCAGCTTGGGTCCGGGGACAGGCGCGTCTCGCGGAACCGAAGCGCCAACGCGTCGAAGTGCACCAGCCGGCCGGCGAGCGAGTCGCCGATCCCAAGGATGCACTTGATCGCCTCGGTGGCCTGCAGCAGGCCGATTACTCCGGGCAGCACGCCGAGCACGCCCGCCTCAGCGCAGTTCGGCGCTGCGGCCGGCGGCGGCGGCTCGGGAAACAGGCAGCGGTAGCACGGGGCCTGACCGCGGCGGCGACCGGCATCGAACACGCTCAACTGGCCTTCAAAGCGGTGCACCGCCCCATAGATCAGCGGCAGTGCAAGTTTCACGCACGCGTCGTTGAGCAGGTAGCGCGTGGCGAAATTGTCGGCGCCGTCGACAACCACGTCGGCGCCGCCAAGCAGGTCTTCGACGTTTTCCGATGTCACACGGCTCTCAAAGAGCTCGATGGCGGTGGTCGGGTTCAGCGCGAGCAGCGACTCACGCGCCGATGCGACCTTCTGCATACCGACCCGTGCGTCGGTGTGCAGAATCTGCCTTTGCAGGTTGCTGCGATCGACCACGTCATCATCCGCGAGCACGAGCGTGCCCACGCCCGCGGCTGCGAGGTAATACGCGATCGGCGAACCAAGGCCGCCCGCCCCCACCACGACCACGCGCGCCGCAGACAATCGCCGCTGGCCGGCCTCGCCGACCTCCGGAAGACGCAGGTGGCGAGAGTAGCGCTCGTGGAAGTCGGCGTCGTCTGCGCGAGTGACAGGCAGTCCGTCAGCGATCCAGCGGGCGGTGCCGCCGTCCACGGACGCAACCCGCGCAAATCCTGCTGACTGCAATGCGGTGGCGGCCTGCAGCGAACGCGCGCCAAGCTGGCAGATCACCATGACCAAGGCATCGCGCCGGTGGAGCCGCGCAGCCGGATCGGCGATGAGGTCCGCAAGCCGGATCGGCGTGGCCCCTTCGGCGACCCCGGTCGCGTGCTCATGAGGTTCGCGGACGTCCACTAGCAGTGCCCCCGCCTGCTGGCGGAGACGCGCCTCCTGGGGCGAGATGGTTTCGATGCTCATTCGGCCAGGCCCGGATCGTTGAGTGCCAATAGGTCAACGACGGCGCCTGCCCTCAGCAGCGCGCCACGTACTGGCGCCACCGCCAGCGCGCGGCATGTCGCAAGCGCGGGGAACCCCGTGCCATCGATCGGCGTTGCCTCCAGCACAGCAGCTTCGGTATATGCGAGCTCAACCGGCGCAAAGCGCGCATCGGTGCCGAACGCCAGGTCCCCGGTGAGTCGCGCACGCGGTTGCCGTCGCGCGGTCTCGATCCCCTGCAGCCCGTCGCTCAGCGACCGCACCAGCGTCATATAGGCGCCGGCCAATTGCGCCGGCTCCGCGCGCAGCAACATTACAAACGCCTGATCCAGGCTTGCGAACACGACCGGGACGTCGCAGTCCACGCCGCGGCTGCCGAAGGCCACGCTGCCGAAGCGGTCGATCACCGACGCAGCAAGCCCATAACCAGGCCCCATGTCCGCGCATACGAGCACCATGTCGAACGCGCAGGCGGTGTCGCGAACAGCGATTTCAATCTGTCGCTCGTCCTCGGACAGCGTGGGCCAGCACGTGGGCTCCAGCCCGTCATCGCGCAGCAGTCCGACCAGCAGATCACGTGCGCCTCCGAACAGCCGGTTTGCGACCGGCGACAGACCGGGTTCAATTGCGCCTTCACTGACCGTCAGCACGGCAACCGTGGGCTTCCGCGCCACCTTCAGTTGCCCATGCCCGCGCGATGCCGCCAATGCAATGCGGGCCGGTGTCAGGCGCGTGGCTGGAATCAGAAACCGACCTGCGTCATGCGGCACGTCACCAGGCGCATGTGCCGGCTCTTCAGCCAGCACGCGGCCGTGGGCGCGTGACAGCGCGATCGACTCCACCCCCAGCCGATTGGCGCACGCGGTCTCGCGCACCAGCGCGCACTGCGCCTCGAGTGTCAACTGTGCGGAATGTCGACTCATGCGGCTAATCACATCCCGCTGCAAGGAGGTCGGCAGGTGTGTTGAGGTTGCCAAAGCGGTGCCCGGAAAATGCAACTTCACTCATGCGAAGGCTCGCCTGCATGGCATGCACGGCCGTGGCACCCGACTGCAGAGCCGCGAGTGCCGCATGGCGTAGCGCTTCAACACGCCACAGCGCGACCAGCGGCTGGACACCGTCGCAATCACGCGCGAAGGCGCCGTCTCGCGCACGTGCGGTCGCGAGTGATGCAAGAAGGTCTTCGGGCAGGTGCACAACGTCCACGGGCAGCGTCACCATCCACTCGGTCTGACAGGTCGCGGCCAGGGCTTCCAGGCCGCCCAGAGGACCGACGGCGGCGACGTGGTCGCAAACCGGGCTCAGACCCGCTTGCAGATAAGACTCGTGATTCGCGTTCGCGCTGACGAGCGTCGCCGCGGTTAGCAGCCGGAATTTACGATGCCAGCGCTCCACCTGCGCAACACCATCGCGCCGGATCCAGGCTTTGTCGCGCCCGCCGAGCCGTTCCGCCCGGCCGCCGGCGAGGATGCCGAGCGTGATCGAAGACGGCTCGAGCACCAGCGCCGGACTCACGTGGTCAGTGCCTGCGCAGCCTTACTTGCCGCGCTTGACGTGCCGGATCATGCGCCGCTTCTTCGCGACCTGGCGCTCTGTAAGCACGTTCTTCTTGCCCTCGTACGGGTTCACGCCTTCCTTGAAGACAAACCGGATCGGCGTGCCGACGAGCTTGAAGCGCTTGCGGAAGAAGTTCTCGAGATAGCGGCGGTAACTGTCGCTGAGCGTGCGCAGCCGGGTGCCGTGGACGACGAACGTCGGCGGATTCGTGCCGGCCGGATGCGCGAACCGCAGCTTCGCGACATGGCCCCGCACCACTGGCGGCGGGTTGGTCTCGTAGGCGACTTCCATCGCCTTCGTGACCTCGCTGGTGCCGATCTCGTGCGTCGCCGATGCGTGCGCGCGATGCACCGCTCGGAACAGTTCGCGCAGGCCCGAGCCGTGCTTCGCACTGATGCGGACCGCTTCGGCCCATTCGACAAAGGCCAGCTTGCGCGTGATCAGTGCTTCCGTCTGCTGCCGCTGGTATTCGGTCAGGCCATCCCACTTATTGACGGCCACCACAAGCGCACGCCCGGCGTCGAGCGCATATCCCAGCACGCTCGCGTCCTGGTCGGTGACGCCTTCGGTCGCGTCAAGCATGATCACGGCAACCTGACAGTGTTCGATCGCCTGCAGCGTCTTGATGATCGAGAATTTCTCCACCGCTTCCTCGACGCGCGCCTTGCGGCGTAGCCCGGCGGTATCGATGAGCCGGTACAGGCGACCGTCGCGCTCCATGTCGATCGAAACCGAATCGCGCGTCGTGCCCGGAACTTCGGAAGCGATCATGCGCTCCTCGCCGAGCAGCCGGTTCACCAGCGTGGATTTGCCGACGTTCGGCCGACCGATGAATGCCACGCGGATGCGGGTCGGATCGGTGTCGAGTTCGGCGGTCGTGCCTTCTTCGGGCAGGCGGCTGATCACGTCATCGATCAGCGTGTCGATGCCTTGGCGGTGGGCCGAGGACACCGCGACGGCCTCGCCCAATCCGTAACGCGCGAAGTCGTTGAGCGCCGCCTGCACGTCGAGCCCGTCGGTCTTGTTGACCACCAGGAGCGTGGGACGCGCGGCTTTGCGCAGCCAGCTGAGAATCTCGTCGTCCAGCGAGGACGCGCCCTCGCGGCCGTCGACAATGAAGAGCACCAGATCCGCTTCTTCCGCCGCAGCGCGAGCCTGCCGCGCCGTCGCGCCGGCCAGGCCTTCGTCTTCGCCCGCGATACCGCCGGTATCGACCAGCGCGAACGGACGCTGCCCTTCGGGCCGGCATACACCGTAGTGCCTGTCGCGGGTCACGCCGGGCTGGTCGTGGACCAGCGCGTCGCGCGTGCGCGTCAGCGCATTGAAGAGCGTTGATTTGCCGACGTTGGGCCGGCCTACGATCGCGACTAGAGGAAGCATTGCATTTACCGCCGGGATTCAGGAGTCCGGCTCACGGCCACAGGTGCCGGGCCGTGATTGTCGCGAGCGACCCTTGGGCCGCTCGCCCCGCTGGGCGGGTATTACGGAGCTTACTGACCGATGCGGAACGCGGTCAGCTCGCCGTTGATGTTCTGCACCAGGGCCACGCCGTCAGCAACGACCGGTGCAGCACGGAATGCCTTGCGACCCACCCGCGAGCGGCCGACGATTGATCCGTCTTCCAGGCTGAGCCAGTGCAGGTAGCCGTCGTAATCGCCGACCAGCGCGTACTCGCCGTGGATGGCCGGCGCCGTGACACCGCGACGCAAAAGCCCCGGTTGCTGCCAGAGAACACTGCCACCGGCCTTATCGAGTCCGAACACGGCGCCCGTCGACGACGTGACCACGACGCGTTGGGGAGCAACTGCTGCCCGACCGGCGCCGCCACGGTCCGCGACCCACATCGGGCGACCGCTTGGCGCGTCGATAGCGACGGTCTGGTTCTTGAAGCTGGTTGCGAACAGCGTGGTGCCGTCGAGCACCGGAGTGCCGTCGACGTCGGCCATCCGGTCGAGCTCGGTACGGCCTTCCGCCGCGCCCACGACCTGCTCCCACACCGGCCGGCCGTCGCCCGAGACCACGGCGCTGACGGTTCCATCGTCGTTTCCGATGAACACATAACCGGGTCCGACTGCGGGCGCGTCGTTGCCACGAACGCTCAGCGCCGGCACCTCATGGTTCCAGAACCAGCGACGTTCGCCCGTAGCCGCGTCGAGCGCGGTCACACGACCATCGTTGGAACGGACGAAGACCAGGCCCTGGCCGATGGCAGGCGCAGCAACGACTTCACTGCTGACCTTCGTGCGCCACTTCTCGGCGCCCGTTGAGGCATCCAGAGCGACGACATCACCTTCAAGACTGCCGGCAACCACGAGACCCTCACCTGCACCCGGACCACCGGACAGACGCAGATCCGACTCGAACCTCCAGACCTGCGCGCCCGTCTGCAGGTCCAGCGCGCGCACGCCGCCTTCAGTCGCTGCAGCATAGACGCGGCCGTCGGCAACCACCGGTCCCTGACGGGAGCCGAGGCGCTTTTCGCCTTCACCGACATTGGCCGACCAAAGCCGCGCCGCAGTCATGGAGGGCGTGATGTCGGAAAGCGCGACCGGTTCGTTCGGCTTGTCCTTGTCGTTGCCGAACCAGCCCTTCACCGTCGCACATCCGCCGAGCATGCTCATACACAGTGCAGCCGCGGCCACGCGCGAGACTGCGGAGCCGACCGGGCGCCGATAATTACCGTTAAACGATGCTGCCTTCATCAACTCTTGGCCTCGGGCTTGGAGGGGGTGCCGCCGACCTGGGTCAGCTTGAGCTCGACCAGCCGGCGTTGCGGCGCGGCGACGTCGAGCAGGGTGAGTGCCTTCGTATAGGTCTTGCGTGCCTGCTCCGCCTGACCCAGCGCGACCTGCGCGTCGGCCAGTGCCTCCAGCTCGCCGGGCGTCTGCGCCGAGCCAAGCAGTTTGACCGCCGCTTGGGCCTGGCCGGCATCGGTAAGCAGCCGCGCATGGCGCTCGGCCACAACGGCGGCAAGTGCGGGATCGCTTGCGTCGATGCCGCGCAGCGTGGAAATCGCCGCATCACGCTGGTTCGCGGCCACCTGGGCTTTCGCGAGGGCCAATCCTGCGAGCGTCCGGTACAGCGGCTGCTCGAGTGACTTCACTTTGGCCTGGTCCGCCAGGTTGCCGGCTTCGAACGCGTCGACCAACTGCTGGTATTGCGTCGCGGCCTGGGCGCTTTCGGCTTGCTGCCGGCCCTGCCACCAGTTCCAGCCAAAGATTGCAGCCAGCCCGAGAGCGATGCCGCCAATCAATGCAGGTGCATTACGGCGCAACCACGCCAGCACCCGCTCACTCTGTTCGTGCTCGTCTAGAAGCTCGTCTAATGCCATGAATGGGCAGCCATGTCTCGCCCCCGCGCGAAGGCGGAGACCCAATAGGAAGAAGCCGGACGGACGTCCGGTGATTGGGTAGACCCGCGCGGGTCAGTCGAGGACCGGTGCGATGGAACCGTAAGAGGATATCGTAAACCGCTCCACATTCTCTAGGCTGAAAGGAGCGAGTTCCACTAGCTT
>CADCUA010000311.1 GCA_902805755.1 uncultured Lysobacter sp. | reverse complement strand
ATCGTGGCGGCCGGTGGTCACCAGCTCGACCGTGTTGCCATGGATATCGAGGCTGTCGGCCGGCAGGCGCAGGCTTGAGGTCGGCTTGAATGCGACCGAACAGCGCAGCGACTGGCCCGTGCTGATGCCGCCCAGAATGCCGCCCGCGTGGTTGGATGCGAAGCCGTCGGCGCCCATGAGGTCGCGGTGCTCGCTGCCCTTCTGCGCGACCACGGCAAAGCCATCGCCGATTTCCACGCCCTTGACCGCATTGATACTCATCAGAGCTGCCGCGAAATCCCCGTCGAGCTTGCCGTAGATCGGCTCACCCCACCCTGGCGGGACGCCCGCTGCAATCACGTCCACGCGCGCTCCGACCGAGTCTCCGGACTTCCGAAGTGCGTCCATGTACGCCTCCAGCGCGGGCACCTGCGCGGCGTCGGGCCAGAAGAAGGCATTGCCTTCGACCGCCGCAAGATCGATCCGCTCCGGCCTCACATCACCGATCTGCGAGAGATAGCCCTGGATGCACACGCCGTGGCGCTCGGCCAGCCACTTTTTCGCGATCACGCCGGCGGCGACGCGCATTGTGGTTTCGCGCGCGCTGGAGCGACCGCCGCCGCGCGGGTCGCGGATGCCGTACTTCTGCCAGTAGGTGTAATCCGCATGGCCCGGGCGGAACTGCGTGGCGATCGCGCTGTAGTCCTTGCTGCGTGCATCGGTGTTGCGGATCAACAGCGCGATCGGCGTGCCGGTGGTGACGCCTTCATACACGCCGCTCAGGATCTCGATCTCGTCCGCTTCGCGCCGCTGCGAAGTGTGGCGGCTGCGCCCGGTCGCGCGGCGATCGAGGTCGCGCCGGAAGTCTTCCGGTGCGATCGCAATGCCCGGCGGGCACCCGTCGATCACGCAGCCGATCGCCGGCCCGTGGCTTTCGCCAAAGGTGGTGACTGCGAACAGCTTGCCGAACGTGTTGCTGGCCACTGCAGTTCCGGTGGATGCGTTGGCGGGAGGATCAGGCGAGCGCGCACTCTAGCGTGCCATCGACGGGACTGCCGGCGTCAAGCCGTTGCGCCCGTTGGCGCATCACCCGCGGGCGTCGGCGAGTTCGGCGATGCGTTTGTGATGTGCGACCAGATCGGCGCGCTCGACCACGAAGATGCCCATCTGGCCAACCTTGAACTCCACCCACGCCAGTGCAAGCTCCGGCAGCAGTTCAACCAGCGCGTGCTCGGCCTCGCCCACTTCGCAGATCAGCAGGCCGTCTTCCGTGATGTGGTCGGGCGCGTCGCGCAGGATTTTCAGTGCGAGATCCAGCCCATCGTGTCCCGCGCGCAGGCCGAGTTCGGGCTCGTGCGAGTACTCGCGTGGCAGCGCATCGGTCTCGTCGTCGGTGACATAAGGCGGATTGGTCACGATGAGATCGAACAGCTCGCCCTGCAGGCCCGCAAACAGGTCGGACTTGCGGAAGCTGACATTGCGCGTGTGCAGGCGCGTCTTGTTTTCCTCGGCCAGCGACAGCGCATCGTCGTTGATGTCGGCGCCGACGACTTCCCAGTTCGGATGATAGTGCGCCGTGGCGATCGCGATGCAGCCCGAACCCGTGCACAGGTCCAGCGCACGCTGCACGTAACGCTCGCCCAGCCAGGGCTCGAATCCGGCCTGGATGAGTTCTGCGATCGGCGATCGCGGAACGAGTGCACGCGAATCGCTCTTGAAACTCAGGCCCGCGAACCAGGCCTCGCCTGTCAGGTACGCGGCAGGCACTCGTTCGTCGATGCGGCGCTGGAACAGCGCAATCACGCGCGCCTTCTCCGCACCCGTGACGCGGGACGCGCCGTAGACGGGGCTGAGGTCGTGCGGCAGGTGCAACGCGTGCAGCACGAGCTGCGTCGCCTCGTCCAGCGCGTTGTCGTAGCTGTGGCCGAACGTCAGGCCGGCTTCGCCGAAAAGGCTGCCGCCGTAGCGGATCAGGTCGATGATCGAGACCTGTTCGAAGGTGGCATCGGCGGTCATGACGGCACGTTGCGCGCGGCGCGGGTGAAAACGGGCCGGGGATTATAGCGGCCGCCGCCGGCTATCATGCCGCAGCGCAATAGTCGGATCCGTCATGTTCAATCGCAGCACTGTCTATGTACTGATCGCGGCGCTCGCTGCGGGCCTCGGCTTGTGGGCCGCGCAACGGCTGTTCAACCAGCCGCCCGCGGCCACCGGGCCCGCGCTGCAGACGGTGCGGCTTTTCAAGCCCGAGCGCGAGCTGCCGGCGTTCTCGCTGCGCCAGTCCGATGGCACGCCGCTGGTGCCCGGCGAGCTCAAGGGCCACTGGACGCTGGTGTTCCTCGGCTTCACGCATTGCCCGGATGTGTGCCCCACCACGCTCGCGCAGCTTTCGCAGGCGCAGAAGCAGTGGCAAGCGCTGCCGGAAACCCTGCGGCCGCGCGTGCTGTTCGTGTCCGTCGATCCCGAGCGCGACACGCCGGACGCCATCGGCGAATACGCGCACGGCTTCCATCGCGACACGCTCGCGGCGACGGCGCAGGTGCCCGCCCTGGAGCAGTTCACGCGTTCGCTCAGCCTGGTGTTCGCGAAGGTGCCTGGGGGCGCCGACGCACCATCGGACCAGTACACGATGGATCACAGCATGACGTTGGCCGTGCTCGATCCGCAGGCGCGCATGGCCGGCATCGTGCAACCGCCGCTGGAGCCGAACGCGATCGCGTCCGACCTTGCCCTGCTGACCCGGACGACCGCGCCATGAGTCTTGTCACCCACCTGACCTACGTACTGCCGCACCGCGCGCTGTCATCGCTGGCGCGACGGCTCGCCTATTCCGACCACCCGCGCCTCAGTGCGTGGCTGATCGACACGGTGACGCGCAAGTTCGGCGTCGACCTCACCGAGGCGGCGCAGCCGGATGCGCGCCATTACAGGACGTTCAACAGCTTCTTTACCCGCGAGCTGCGGCCAGGCGCGCGCGCCGTGGACCCCGATCCGCAGACGCTGGTGATGCCGGCGGACGGGCGCATCAGCCAGTGCGGCCCGATCGAGGCCGGCCGGATCTTCCAGGCGAAAGGACAGTCGTTCACGGCCGAACAGCTGCTGGGCGATGCACGCGCCGCCGAGCCGTTCCTGCATGGGCTGTTCGCGACCGTCTATCTGTCACCGAAGGACTACCACCGCGTGCACATGCCGTGGACCGGGACGCTGCGCGAGACCGTGCACGTCCCCGGGCGTCTATTCAGCGTCGGTCCTGCGGCGGTGGCGCGAGTACCGGGGCTGTTCGCGCGCAACGAGCGCCTCGTCTGCCATTTCGACACGAGCTTCGGCCCGATGGCCGTGGTGATGGTAGGCGCGCTGCTGGTGTCGGGCGTTGAAACCGTGTGGAGCGGTGAAGAGATTCCGCATTACGGCGACAGCATCACCACGAAGGATTACCGCGGCGCGGGCATCACGCTGGAACGCTTCTCGGAAATGGCGCGATTCAATTACGGTTCCACGGTGATCGTGCTGCTTCCGCAGGGCGTGGCCGAACTCGAACCGGCACTTTGCGCGGAAGCCGGCGTACAGCTCGGCCAGCGACTGGCACGCCTGAAGGCCTGAGCAGTCGACCGGAACAGGCCGGTGCCCTTGCGCATCGGCCGGCAGCGGCGCACACCTGCACGCACCGTCGCCGAACGTGGTAATCGTGAAAAGGAAAGGGCGGCCTGGGCCGCCCTTTCTTCGTAGCTTCAGCTGTGCAGTTTTAGCTGCCGCAGCCTGAAAGCTTCAATCGCTGCCCCGGCCGGATCATGTAACGCGGCCCGGATACGCCGTTCGCATCAGCAAGCACGTCGATGCTGCACTGGAACTTGCCCGCGATCGACGTCAGCGTCTCGCCACCGCGCACGCGGTATTCGACCGGCGCGCCCGGCTTCTTCGAAGACTCCTTCCTGCGCGACGCCGTCGGCACCGCCTCCGGCTTTTCCGGCTGCGCCTTCGGCTCGACGGGCTGCACGGGCGCGGCCGGCGCCGGGGGCGGCGGAAGCGGCAGCGGCATGACCGCCGTGTTGCGCACGATCGCACGCGTCGGGTCGCTTGCCACCAGCGTGCGCGCGAGATCGGCTCGCGCGCCCTGCGTGCACCAGCGGTTGTAGAGGCCCGCCATCTTCGTTGTGACGCTCAGCATCGCGCCGGCCGAGATCGTCTGGTCGGCTTCGTAACGCGGATTGAGGTTGCGCAGCGCGCGCATGTAACCGTCGCGCGTGCCACCGTTGCCCATGCAGATCGTCAATTCGTAGATCGAAGCCGGGCGCGCCAGCCTGACCATCGTCGGCTTCGTGTCGACCTTCGGGAACGTCAGGCCGTATTCGTTCGGATGCAGGTACAGCCATGCCGCGGCGATGACCATCGGCACGTAATCCTTGGTCTCGGCCGGGAACTGGTTGTAGACATCCGCGTCCCAGAAGCTGCGGCCGCCGCTTTCGCGGAACACGCGGCGGGCGCGTCCTTCGCCGCCGTTGTACGCGGCGAGCGACATCTCGATATTGCTGTTGAGCTCGCGGAAGCGCTCATTGAGGTAGCGCGCCGCGGCGTCGGCCGACGCCCGTGGGTCATAGCGCGTATCGAATCCGGTGCCGTCCGGACCCAGGCCGAAGCGGGTGCCGGTCGCGGGCATGAACTGCAGCGGGCCGACCGCGCCTGCACGCGAGCCGACGTGCACCTTGCCGTTGGACTCCTTCGCCATGATGCCGAACAGCAGCGCCTCGGGCAGGCCACCGCGCTCGAACGCCGGCGACATCAGGTGGCGCATGTACTGGTAGTTCTCGTGGCTGCTGATCAGCGACGGACGCATGTCCGTCAACCAACGGCGGATGCCGGCCTGCACGGCGGGGTTGTACTGGACCATCTTCACGAAGCGCTGGCCCTCGACGCTCAGAAGCGTCGCCGCGGCCGGCACGTTGCCATCGGCGGATTCGTCGACGAGCGTGGCGTCCCCATCGTCACTGAACGCCTGACCGTCGGCATTGACCTTCAGCAGGCGCTTGAACGTCGCGAGCATGTTCTGCATCGAGCAGCCACGCTGCTTGCCGCACGCGGCGATCGCGTCTTCCATGTCCTCGAGCGCTGCGTCCGCGTGGCGGCGCGCGTCGGGGTCCGCGTTCTTCGCCTGCACGACCGCGTTGCGGTAGCGCGCCTCGGCGGCCTGCATGCGCGCGTTGAGCGCGTCGACGGCAGCCTGGTCACGACGCGAGAGCGCATCGGCGTCGAAGGACAGCAGTGCGAACGTTGCGAATGCGAGCGGAGTCAGAAGCCCCGGAAAGCGGACAGATGAGGACATGGACGGATGCTTGCAGTCAGGGGAGGCGGCAGCGTAGCCACGGGGTCTCGATGCGGCAAGAACGTTCGTCCCGTTCAGGCGATCCGTAAAGCGGGCGTTCCGTCGCGACTTCGCGATGCGTGATGCAGTTCACGGCGCACGACATGCTGTGGCTAGAATCACCGCACTACACGCCCAGTGGACTTTCCGATGACACAGCCCGATCCGTCTGCGCGAGAAGTGCTTCTAGGCAAGACCGCCGCAGGCGACGCGGTCCGCCTGCTTGCACGTCTCGGCAACCGCCACGGCCTCGTGGCCGGCGCAACGGGCACCGGCAAGACCGTGACGCTGATGACATTGGCGGAAGGCTTCTCCCGCCTCGGCGTGCCGGTCTTCCTCGCAGACGTAAAAGGGGACGTGGCGGGCCTTGCGATGGCGGGCACCGGGAATGACAAGGTGCAGGCACGCGTCGCCGAACTCGAGCTGACCGATCACACGCCCCAGGCGAACCCGGTCGTGCTGTGGGACCTGTTCGGGCGCGACGGCCATCCGGTGCGCACCACGATCAGCGAAATCGGGCCGACGCTGCTCGCGCGCATGCTCGAGCTCAACGACACCCAGTCGGGCGTGCTCGACATCGTGTTCAAGCTGGCGGACGACCGCGGCCTGCTGCTTCTGGACCTGGCCGACCTGCGCGCGCTGCTGTCGCTGGTCGCGGACGAACGCAAGGACGTTTCCACCTCCTATGGCCTGGTCAGCGCGCAGTCGATCGGCGCGATCCAGCGCGCGCTGCTGCGGCTGGAAAGCGAAGGTGGCGAGCAGTTCTTCGGGGAGCCCGCGCTCGATCTTGCCGACCTGATGCGCACGTCCACCGATGGCCGCGGCGTCATCGGCATTCTTGCCGCGGAGCAGCTGATCCTGCGCCCGCGGCTGTATTCGAGCTTCCTGCTCTGGTTGTTGTCGGAGCTGTTCGAGACGCTGCCTGAGGTGGGCGATCTCGACCGGCCCAAGCTCGTCTTCGTGTTCGACGAGGCGCACCTGCTGTTTGCCGACGCACCGCCCGCGCTGCAACGGCGGGTCGAGCAGGTGGTGCGCCTGATCCGCTCCAAGGGCGTCGGCGTGTACTTCTGCTCGCAGTTTCCCGACGACGTGCCCGACGAAATCCTCGGCCAGCTGGGCAACCGGGTGCAGCATGCGCTGCGCGCGTTTACGCCGCGCGACCAGAAAGCGGTGCGCACCGCGGCGGAAACATTCACACCGAATCCGGGACTGGACGTCGCCCGCGCGATCGGAGAGCTCCGCATCGGCGAAGCGCTGGTATCCACGCTGCAGGACAAGGGCGTCCCGATGCCGGTGGAACGCACGCTGATGGCCCCGCCACGCAGCCGCATCGGCACGATCACCGCCGCCGAGCGCGTGCAGATCCGCGCCTCCAGTCCGGTGGGCGCGAAGTACGACACGACCGTGGACCGCGAATCAGCGGCGGAGATGCTCGCGCGCAAGGCCGAGGCCACCGCCGCCGCTGCACAAGCGCCCCCTGCCCGCACGCGGGATCAGGACGACGCGGAACCCGGTGGTTTCGGCACCGCCGTGCGCGATGCGATGTTCGGGACGTCGCGACGCCAGGGCATGGTGGAAACCATGGCCAAGCAGGCCGCCCGCACGGTCGGCAGCCAGATCGGCCGGCAGATCCTGCGCGGCCTGCTCGGCGGCATCACCGGCGGCCGCCGGCGTTGAGCGGCATTACAAACCACTCCGACGCGAGGAAATTCTTATGACACGCACACGTTTCGCATGCGCCACGCTGATGCTCGTTGCCCTCGCCGGCTGCCAGCGCGAGCAGGCTGCGCCCGCCGCTGCCGACACCGCGCCCGTCGCACAGTCCCCTGCCCCTTCGCCTGCGCCTGCGTCGGCCGCGCCTGCGCCTGCGGCAACGCCCCAGCCAACCGATGCGATCGAAACGGTGGCGACGCCGCCGGCGGACGCATCCTTCGACAAACGCGCGTTCGCAGGCACCTTCAGCGCGGGCTCCACGCGTCTTGAGCTCAAACCGGACGGTGCCTACGTGCTAGACGCCGCCGGGGCCGTCATGGACGGCACATGGACCACCGAGTCAGGCGACAAGCATGTGCGCCTGGACCCGAACAGCAAGACCGAAGCCGACCGCCTGTTCGCGATTGCAGGCAAGGACGAGCTCTCGCCGCTGTCCGCCGATGGCAAACCCGCCGCAACGGGTGATGCCATGCCGCTCAAGCGCAACGCGCCCTGAATGGGGCGTTGGCGCCCTCCCGCTGAAGGCAGCACCGCGCTCATCACGCGGGAGGGCCATGCCCGCCTGAAAGCCGAACTCGACGACTTGTGGCGGGTGAAGCGCCCCGAGGTCGTCAAGGCGCTCGCGGCGGCCGCGGCCGAAGGCGATCGCTCCGAGAACGCGGAATACACCTACCGCAAGAAGCAGCTGGGCGAGATCGACCGGCGGGTGCGCTACCTCAGCAAACGTATTCCCGCGCTTCGCGTGATCGAGGAATCGCCGTCGGATCCCGAGGCGGTGTTCTTCGGCGCTCACGTCGAGGTCGAGCACGTCACCAGCGGTGAATGCCACCGCTACCGCATCGTCGGGCCGGACGAAACGGATGCGAAGCTGGGCTGGATCAGCATCGACTCGCCACTTGCGCGCGCGATGCTGAAAAAGCGCGTGGATGACGAGTTCGAAGCCGTGCTACCGGCCGGGCCGCAGCGGTTCGCGATCGTGGACGTGACGTATGCGGGCTGACGCCTGATTGCGCTGCGCTGGTCCGCGGGTCCGGCCTGGTTGAACGGCCGGGCGCGCTGCGGGCGTGGCGACCGGCGCGGCGTCCGCCACCGGGGTTTCGCCGCCGGCGCCGTAAAACGCCCCTATGGAGACAATGCGGGCGCTGTTTACGGAGCTCGAAGCGCCATGCAGCGGGCACGCAGGCCGGACAATCGCGCCCAAAGCGCCGCATGCGCAGGAATAAGACTGGACGGCTTGGCCTAAAGCCCGGCGGACGGCGCCACGTGGGCCCCATGCAGGGCCCGGCGCCCCGCGCTTGCGGCACACAGCCAGGAAGACCGGATTTCAAGGGCCGGGCATCGGGCCCGATGTCGAGAGATGGCGACCCAAGCGGCGTGCGTCGCGCCTGAAGCACCGAGGCGCGCGCTTGAAGCACTGCGCGCAGTGCTGAAACGCCTGCGGGTCGCGCCTGGCACGCTGTGCGCCGCCCGGAAAGTCCCGAAGATCGCGCTTTAAGCGCCATGCACCGCGCTGAAAGTCCCGACGATCGCGCTTGAAGTGCCGAGTGCCGCGCCGCATCGCGCGGAGATCGTGCTTGAAACGTCGCGCACCGGGTTGCTGGCAGGCACATGGGACGCGCAGCCATCGCCGATGACCCCAAGCCACTTGCAAGTTCGCAATGATGGAAGCGTGCCCAGGGCGTCGGTGGCGACCGCCGCCTGCGCGTCGAACCGCGCGTGACAACGAGGCCGACACGGCGCCACCGCGGTCACACCTGCCGATCATGCGCGCGAGCCGGCGACGCCGGCCACTGGTCCAGTCCGCAGCCGCCGTGCGGGCCGCGCCCACCCGTCCGCCTCAGTCGTCGAACTCGACCTCGCCGTACAGGTCGTGCTCGTCGCTGCCCATGATGTGCACATCGACGAATTCGCCCGGCTTCAGCCCGGCCTCGAAGCCGTTCTGGATCTGCACCAGGCCGTCGATCTCCGGCGCGTCTGCCATCGAGCGAGCGATCGCGAGTTCGCCGTCGAGTGCGTCGACCAGGCAGCGCTGCACCGTGCCGACCTTCGCTTCCAGCCGCGCTTCCGAGATATAAGCCTGCCGCTCCATGAAGCGTGCGAGCCGCTCCTGCTTCACTTCTTCGGGCACGGCATCGGGCAGCGCGTTCGCCGTCGCGCCGTCCACCGGCGAGTACTCGAACGCGCCCACGCGGTCAAGCTGCGCCTCGTCGAGGAAGTCGAGCAACTGCTCGAACTCGGCCTCGGTCTCGCCCGGAAAGCCGACGATGAACGTCGAGCGGATCGTCAGTTCCGGACAGATCGAGCGCCAGCGCTGGATGCGTTCAAGCGTCTTGTCCACCGCGCCCGGCCGCTTCATGAGCTTGAGGATGCGCGGGCTCGCGTGCTGGAACGGGATGTCCAGGTACGGCAGCAGCTTGCCATCCGCCATCAGCGGGATGATGTCGTCCACGTGCGGATACGGATACACGTAGTGCAGGCGCGTCCAGATGCCGAGCTCGCTCAGCCCTTCGCACAGCGACTTCATGCGCGTCTGGTAGGTCTTGCCGTGCCATTCGCGCTCGGCGTAACGCAGGTCCACGCCATAGGCAGACGTGTCCTGCGAGATGACCAGCAGCTCCTTCACCCCGCCCATCGCGAGCTTTTCGGCCTCGCGCAGCACCTGGTCGACCGGGCGTGAGACCAGGTCGCCGCGCATCGACGGGATGATGCAGAAGCTGCAGCGGTGGTTGCAGCCTTCGGAAATCTTCAGGTACGCGTAATGCTTCGGCGTCAGCTTGATGCCGATGTCATCGTCCGCCTGGCGGCGCGGCACCAGGTCCAGGAACGGGTCGTGCTTCGGCGGCAGCGCTGCGTACACGGCGCTCATCACGCTTGAATAGTCCTGCGGGCCGCTGATCGAAAGCACGTCCGGATGCGCTTCGCGGATCTGCTCCGGGCGCTTGCCCAGGCAGCCGGTCACGATGACCTTGCCGTTCTCCGCCATCGCCTCGCCGATCGCGTCCAGCGACTCGGTCACGGCCGAATCGATGAAGCCGCAGGTATTGACCACCACCACGTCCGCATCGTCGTAGCTGGGCACGATGTCGTAGCCCTCGACGCGCAGCTGCGTGAGGATGCGTTCGGAGTCGACCAGCGCCTTCGGGCAACCGAGGCTGACGAAACCGATCTTGCCGCTGCGGGGCAGCGTGTCGTTCAGGGACATGGGAAAGCAACCGTAAGGCAGGCGGCGCCGGCACCCGTGGACGGGCGCCTGACGTGGGCGGGAAGCAGGCGAGTATAGCCGCGAGGCTAGAATCCAGCCCCCGGACACGCCTGAACATGGACGCAGCGCACATGAGCCAATGGATCACGATCGATACCGCCCACGGCCCGGTCCGTGGCTGGCGCGCCGAGCCTGCGCAGCCCGCGCGCGGCGCCGTGGTGGTGCTGCAGGAGATCTTCGGCGTCAACGCGCACATGCGCGAGGTCACGCAGAGGTTTGCCGATGAGGGATTCGTTGCAGTCGCACCCTCGCTGTACGACCCGGTAGAGCCTGGCGTCGAGCTCGGCTATGACGATGCCGGCGTGCAGCGCGGCCGCAGCCTGCGTGAGCAGCTGGGATTCGAGCGGGCGGTCGACATCGTGCGCGCGACCGCCGAGCGCTTGCGCGCCGAAGGGCTGCAGGTCGCCGTGGTCGGATTCTGCTGGGGTGGAAGCGTGGCCTTCCTCGCCAACACGCGGGTCGGCCTGCCGGCGGTGTCGTACTACGGCGCGCGAACGGTGCCGTTCCTAGCCGAGGCGGCCCGTGCGCCGCTGATGTTCCATTTCGGCGAGCACGACGACACGGTTCCGCCTGCGGACATCGCGCTTCACCACGAACATCAACCGGACGCCGCTATCCACGTTTACCCTGCGGGCCATGCGTTCAATCGCGATGTGGACAACCACGTCTTCGATGCGCCTAGCGCTGCGCTCGCTTGGCAGCGAACCATTGAATTCCTGCGCAGGACGCTCACATGACGGACACCGCCTGGTGCCTGCATCCGCAACTCGCGGCCGATACGCATCTCGTGCAGCAATGGCCGCTCAGCGACGTGTTGCTGATGAACGACGCGCGCTATCCGTGGTTGATCCTTGTACCGCGCGTGCCGGGCGCCGTGGAGCTGGTCGACCTTGCGCCGGATCAACTCGCCCTGCTGACGGGCGAAATCACGCGCGCCAGCCGATTGCTGCAGCGTGCCGTTAAGCCGGACAAGCTCAACATCGCCGCGCTGGGCAATGTCGTCCCGCAACTGCATATCCACGTGGTTGCCCGCTTCGCGGGTGATGCCGCGTGGCCGCGACCGGTGTGGGGCTTTGGTGTTGCCGAGCCGTATGCGCCGGCGGCGCTGGAGCGGCGCATCGGCGAGCTGCAGATGCACTGCGACGCGCCGTAAGCGCACGCACTCAACCTTTTCAGATTCCGGAGATTCCGATGCGCTTTCGCACCCTCACCGTACTGCTCGCGACCGCGCTGGCCATCGCGCCCGCCCACGCCGGCCTGTTCGACCGCAAGCCCGCCGACGCGGCCCTCGAAGCCGAGCGCGCCGGCCTGCAGGCGGCATCGGTCTGGGTCGACGTCAACTGGGGTTTTCGCAACCAGGGCGCGGCGAACGCGCTGAACCGCTCGCACCAGGCGTTCGCGGCCCGCGGTTATCGGGTGCTGTCGGTGCAGCCCTATGTTGAAAACGGCGACCTGCAGGGCTTCTTCGTGACCTACCAGAAGCCCTGACCGGCCTCAGGTGCGCGGCAGCGTTACGCCGGTCTGTCCCTGGTATTTGCCGCCGCGATCCTTGTACGAGGTTTCGCAGACTTCATCCGACTGGAAGAACAGCATCTGCGCGACGCCCTCGTTCGCGTAGATGCGCGCGGGCAACGGCGTCGTGTTCGAGAACTCGAGCGTGACATGCCCTTTCCACTCCGGCTCGAGCGGCGTGACGTTGACGATGATGCCGCAGCGCGCATACGTGCTCTTGCCCAGGCACACCACCAGCGTGTCACGCGGAATGCGGAAGTACTCGACCGTGCGGGCGAGCGCGAAGGAATTCGGCGGGATGATGCAGACGTCGGAATCGATGTCCACGAAGCTGCCGCTGTCGAAATGCTTCGGGTCGACGATCGTCGAATTGATATTCGTGAAGATCTTGAACTCCCGTGAGCAGCGCACGTCGTAGCCGTAGCTGGACGTTCCGTAGCTGACGATGCGCTCCCCGTTCGCCGCGACCTTCACCTGGCCGGGTTCGAACGGCTCGATCATGCCGTGCTGCTCGGCCATGCGACGGATCCAACGGTCGGACTTGATGCTCATTCGGGTTTCCACCAATGCGAGGCCGCCATTCTAGCGTTCGCAGGCACCACGCAAAAAAAGGCCCGGCATTGCCGGGCCTTCAAGAGTGTTGCGATATCCGGTCAGAAGCCGCTGACGTCGAGCCGCCCGTCGGTGACCACCTTGCCCTGCAGCGACGGCGTCGGAATCGCGGCGCCGAGGATCGCCGCCTCGACGTCGGCCGCGGTGGCGCCGGAATGCGAGGACTTGTACAGCGCCGCCGCGCCCGTCACATGCGGGGTGGCCATCGAGGTGCCGCTGTAGCTTGCATAGCTCGAGATCAGCTTGCCCTTCGCACTCTTCGGCACCGTCGAAAAGATGCCCGAGCCCGGCGCACCGATGTCGACGGTCACCTTGCCGTACTGCGAGAAGCTCGACAGCCCGCCCGTGCTCGTGGTCGAGGCGACCGCGATGATGTTCGGGTTCGGGTAGTTGGACGGATAGCTCGCGGTCGTGTCGTTGTCGTAGGCGTCGTTGCCGGCCGCCGCGATGAACAGGATGCCGGCCTTGTTCGCCCGCTCGATCGCATCCTGCAGCGCCTGCGAGAAGCCACCGCCGCCCCAGGAATTGTTCGTCGCGACGATGTTCAGGCCGTGCCGCGCCTTGAGATCGTTGAAGTAGTCGATCGCCTTGATCGCGTTCGCCGTGCTGCCGCCGCGACGCCCGAGGAACTTGCCGCTGATCAGCTTGACGCCGCTCCAGCACACGCCGGCCACGCCCTTGCCGTTGCCGCCAACGCCAGCGATCGTGCCTGCCACGTGCGTGCCGTGGTCATCGCTTGCCCCGCCGGAGTTGATGTTGTTGCTGTCGCCTTCGAAATCCCAGCCGCGGAGGTCGTCCACGTAGCCGTTGCCGTCGTTGTCGATGCCATCGGCGCCGTCGTACGGATTCACCCAGATGTTGGCCGCGAGATCTTCATGATTGAAGTAGATGCCCTCGTCGATCACACCGACGATCACGTTGCCGCAATCGGTGTGGCCGCGCGCCCATGCCTCGGCCGCCTGCGAGCCGTACTGGTTCGACGGCGTCGATGCATCGCCGTACATGCCCCACAGCGATCCGTTCGTGTAATAGGTGTCGTTCGAGGTGGCGCGATGCTGGTAGGTCCAGTTCGGCTCCGCGTATTCGACCGATGCATCGTTCGCGAGCGCCTGCACCGCCGCTGCGACGCTCGTGCCGGCCGGCAGCCTGAGCAGCGCCACTTCGCCGCGCTTGCCATTGCCCGGCCGCAGGGTGTCGACCTTGCGGGCGCCGAGGCCCTGGCGCACGGCCGCCTGGTCGGTGCTGGTCGCACCGTCGCGGTATTTCACGATGAGCTCGTCCGCCTGGTGTGCCCGGCCTGCCTTCAAACCTGAAAGCACGAGGTCGGGGCGACCGCCTGCAGCAGCGGTGGAGAACATGCCCAGTGCTGCAATGACGGCGCCGGCCAGCATGCCGGTACGGAACAGATGCTTCATTGAGTGGAACTCCCGATTGACGTGTGCGATGGACGGGCGCCGACGCGGCGCGTCGAGCATCTATTGCACAATCGGTCGTTTCGGTTTGTCGCAGCGCAGCACGAAACGAACTGCGTCAATCCCCTAAAAGTGAGACGGAGAGCGGCGTTGCCGTGTGCGGTCGCTTCGATAACTCGATCGCGATCTGACGGGCGGTCGATCTGTAGGCCTGAGCGGCGGGTGATTCGGGCTCCGCCAGCACGAGCGGCCGGCCCTGGTCGCCGGATCTGCGGATGGCGACTTCCAGCGGCAGGCTGCCAAGCAGGGGCACGTCGTACTGCGCCGCGATACCCGCGCCGCCGCCCTCGCCGAAGATGTGTTCGCTGTGCCCGCAGTTCGAGCACACATGCACGGCCATGTTCTCGACAACGCCCAGCACCGGCACGTTGACCTTCTCGAACATCTTCAGCGCCTTGCGCGCATCGAGCGTTGCCACGTCCTGCGGGGTGGTGACGATGACGGCGCCTGCCACCGGGATCTTCTGCGCGAGCGTCAGCTGGATATCGCCCGTGCCCGGCGGCAGGTCGACGATGAGGTAATCGAGGTCGCCCCATCGCGTTTCGGTCAGCAGCTGCGTCAGCGCCGAGGTCGCCATCGGGCCGCGCCAGATCATGGGCGTGTCCTGGTCCACCAGCAGTCCGATCGACATCGCCTCGAGCCCGTGCGCGCGCATCGGCTCGATGGTCTTGCCGTCGGGGCTGTCCGGCCGGCCCGAGAGGCCCAGCATCATCGGCACGCTGGGCCCGTACACGTCCGCATCGAGCACGCCGACCCGCGCTCCATCCGCTGCGAGTGCCAGCGCGAGGTTCACGGCGGTCGTGGACTTGCCGACCCCGCCCTTGCCCGAACCGACCGCGATGATGTTGCGCACGTTCGACAAGGGACTGACGCCCGGCTGCACCGCGTGCGTGGGGATGCGCTGGGTGAGTTCCAGATGCGAGAGCGACAGTCCACGCGTCTCCAGCACCTGTGTCAGCCACGCCTCGATGTCGGCTCGCCAACCCTGCGCGGGAACCGGCAGCATCATCGAGACCGCTGCCCTGCCCTCCACGACCGTGGCGCGGATACGCGTTTCGATCCGGCCGAACGTGGTCTGCGTGCCGGGCAGCGGCTGCTCGAGCAACCAGGACTGCAGGGATTCGTTCACGAGCGGGCGCCTGTTGAGGGCGGGCCATGATATCGCCCGGTCACGGTCGCCGCCGCGGCGGGCGGGATCCGGACGACGGCTCTGGATTCGCATAGTTGTGACGTCCTCCGCTCCCGGCACCTGAATGGGCCTCTGGCCCGCCGTCCATACGCTCGCGAATGCGGTATAAAGCCGCGACTGGACCCGGCGTCGCTCGGGCAGCCTCCCTGGAGAAACCATGCGCAAGACCCTGTTCGCCCTCACGCTGCTGGCCGTGGCATTCACGGCGTCCGCGCAGACCTCTCCCGTGGGTCGCTGGAAGACGATCGATGATCAGACCGGCAAGGCCATGACGATCACCGAGGTGTACGAGACGAAGAACGGCATGCTTGCCGCGAAGATCGTCGAGGCACTCGACGCGAAAGCCGCGACCTGCACCGAATGCAACGGCGCCCGCAAGGGCAAGCCGACCGCGGGCATGGTGATTCTGTGGGACCTCAAGCGCAACGGAAACAGCTGGGGCAATGGCCAGGGCTTCAAGCCTTCGACCGGCGACAGCTTCAAGGTCAAGAACCTGCAGGTCACCGACGGCGGCCGCAAGCTCGAGGTCACCGGCTGCAAGATGTCCTTCCTCTGCCGCACGGCAACCTGGCAGCGCGCGGACTGATTGCACGCTCGCGGCATATGTGAAAAGGCCCGGGAAACCGGGCCTTTTCTTTTGGCGTCGCCATGCGGCTTCAAAGCCGCAGGCATCGCGCATGCGATAATCCGCGCCCCCTGCGAGCCTGACCCCCATGACCCGCGAGTTTGTCGTTACCTGCGCCCTGCCCTATGCGAACGGCCCGCTGCATCTTGGGCATCTTGTCGGCTACATCCAGGGCGACATCTGGTCGCGCGCGCAGCGCTTGTCGGGACACCCGGCG
>CADCUA010000310.1 GCA_902805755.1 uncultured Lysobacter sp. | reverse complement strand
GGCGAGTTGCTGGCGGTCGAAGGCTTCGACGAGGACATCGTCGAAGAACTCCGTGCGCGTGCTCGCGATGCGTTGTTGAACGAAGCGCTTGCTGCAGAAGAAGAGCTTGAAGAGCATCAGCCGGCGGCGGATCTGCTCGAGCTTGAAGGCATGGATGAGGCGACCGCCTATGCGCTTGCAGCGCGTGGTGTGGTGACGCGCGACGACCTCGCCGACCTCGCGACGGATGAGCTTACGGATATCGAGGGCGTCGACGCTGCCCGCGCTGCCGCGCTCATCATGGAAGCCCGCAAGCACTGGTTCGAATGACCGGACGGCTGGCGGTCACGCACCGCCGGCCCGTCTGAGAGCCACGCGCCACAAGCACTCGCGAGCGCGAAACACCCGATTCAGCCGTCCCTGCGTTCTCTCGCTAGAATTGCCCACTTCGGTCGCTGCCCCTTCCCGGCATCGGCCCGCCGAAACGGAACCCGAATGTCGCAGCAAACCACCATCCGCAAACTAGCCGAGCTGGTGAATACACCGGTCGAGAAGCTGCTTGAACAACTGTCGGAAGCCGGCATGAAGTTCAGCGGCCCCGACCAGGTCGTCACGAGCATCGAGAAGGTCAAGTTGCTCGGTTTCCTCAAGCGTGCCCACGGGAAGACCGAGCCGGCGGCGGACGCTGGCGATGCGCCGAAGAAGATCACGCTGAACCGCAGCCGCAAGCAGGAGATCACTGTCGGTGGCGGCAAGAACCGCACGACGGTCGATGTCGTGGTGCGCAAGAAAGTCACGGTGGTCAACCCGCACCACGGCGAGATCAGCAGCGATGAGCGCGTCGAGATCCTGCGCAAGCTCGAAGAGTCCAAGCAGCGCAACCTCGCCGAGCAGCAGCGACTGGCCGAGTTCGACCGTCGCCGCGCAGAAGAGATCCAGACCGCACGAGCTGCGGCGGAAACGGCACGCCAGCAGGCGGAGGACGCTGCGAAGGCCGCGCTTGCCGGTCCCAGCGCGGCCGAGCCGCAAGCCGGTGATGGCGAGGCGCGACCCAAGCCCGCGCATGCACATGGCGCGCCGAAGCCAGCAGCGCCAGGCCGCGATGCGCCGCGTGCCGCGGATCCGCCGCGACACAAGACCCGCGGCTCGCACGCGATGGCGACCGGTCCCGAAGAAGACGACCGTACGAACCGCTTCGCCGGCCAGATGCACCTCAGTGCGTCCGACCGCGCACGCCGTTCCACGGGCGCGCGTGGCAAGGCCAAGCCGCCGCAGCGTCGTCAGGCCGAGCAGTCGCGCGGCAGTGCCGGCGCGCACGGGTTCTCGCGACCGACCGCGCCGATCGTGCGTGAAGTCGCGATCGGCGACACGATTACCGTTGCGGACCTCGCGCAGAAGCTCGCGCTGAAGGGCGGCGACGTGGTGAAAGCGCTGTTCAAGATGGGCGTCATGGCGACCATCAACCAGTCGATCGACCACGACACCGCGGCGCTGGTAACGGAAGAGCTGGGCCATGTCGCGGTCAAGGCCGATGCCGCGAGCGCCGAAGACGCGCTGCTTGCGCACGTCGAGGATACGCAGGGCGACAAGGTTTCGCGTCCACCGGTCGTGACCATCATGGGCCACGTCGACCACGGCAAGACCTCGCTGCTGGATTACATCCGCCGCACCAAGGTCGCGTCCGGCGAAGCCGGCGGCATTACCCAGCACATTGGCGCATACCACGTCGAAACCGACCGCGGTGTCATCAGCTTCCTCGACACCCCGGGCCACGCGGCTTTTACCTCCATGCGGGCCCGCGGCGCGAAGCTCACCGATATCGTGGTGCTCGTGGTTGCAGCCGATGACGGCGTGATGCCACAGACGCGCGAAGCCATCCAGCACGCGAAGGCGGCCGGCGTGCCGCTGATCGTCGCGATCAACAAGATCGACAAGTCCGACTCCGATCCGTTGCGCGTCAAGAACGAACTGCTTAGCGCGGACGTCGTCGCGGAAGACTTCGGCGGCGAGACGCAGATGGTCGAGCTGTCGGCCAAGACGGGCGTCGGCGTCGACAACCTGCTCGACGCGATTTCGATCCAGGCCGAAGTGCTCGAGTTGCGCGCGGTGCCGACCGGCCGCGCGACGGGCGTGGTGATCGAGTCCGCGCTGGACAAGGGCCGCGGCCCGGTTGCGACCGTGCTGATCCAGCAGGGCGAGCTCAAGAAGGGCGACTATCTCGTGTGCGGCGTGCAGTACGGCCGCGTGCGTGCGCTGTTCGATGAAACCGGCGCGCAGGTGCCGTCCGCGGGTCCGTCGATCCCGGTGCAGGTACTCGGCCTGTCCGGCGTGCCGGATGCAGGCGACGATTTCGTCGTGGTTGACGACGAGCGCCTGGCGAAGGACGTGGCACAACAGCGCGACACGAAGCGACGCGAGTCGCGGCTCGTTGCGCAGGCGGGCAACCGCATGGAAGACATCATGGCCCAGATGGGCGAGGGGGCCGGCCAGCAGACCCTCAACCTCGTGGTCAAGGCCGATGTGCAGGGCTCGGTGCAGGCACTGCGCGAAGCGCTGACGGCACTGTCGACGCCTGCGATCCGCATCAACGTGATCGGCGGCGGTGTCGGTGGTATCACCGAATCCGACGCGACGCTGGCGGCTACGTCGAAGGCGACGGTCATCGGCTTCAACGTGCGTGCCGACGCGTCCGCACGCAAGGTCATCGAAGGCAACGGCGTGGACCTGCGCTACTTCTCGATCATCTATGACGTGATCGATCAGGTGAAGCAGGTGGCGTCCGGCATCCTCGGCGTGGAAATCCGCGAAGAGATCATCGGCATCGCCGAAGTGCGCGACGTGTTCCGCAGCTCCAAGTTCGGCGCGGTCGCGGGCTGCATGGTGGTCGAGGGCGTGGTCAAGCGGAACAAGCCGATCCGCGTTCTGCGCGAGAACACCGTGGTGTTCGAGGGCGAGCTCGAGTCGCTGCGCCGCTTCAAGGAGAACGTCGACGAAGTGCGTAACGGCACCGAGTGCGGCATCGGCGTCAAGCAGTACAACGACGTCAAGCCGGGCGATCAGATCGAGTGCTTCGAGCGCATCGAA
>CADCUA010000309.1 GCA_902805755.1 uncultured Lysobacter sp. | reverse complement strand
AAGGAAACGGCACGTGCAGGAAGAAGCCGATGCGGCAGGTGACGCCGCGCTCGCGCAGCAGCTTGGCCAGCGGGATGAGGTGGTAGTCGTGCACCCAGACCACGTCATCCGGCTGCAGCAGCGGTGCAAGCCGGCTCGCGAACAACGCGTTGACCTGCTGGTAGGCCTCGTAGGTCTCGCGGCTGTAATCGACCAGGTCCATGCGGAAGTGCAGCAGCGGCCACAGCGTGCGGTTCGCGAAGCCGTTGTAGTACGCATCGTGATCCTGCTGCGACAGGTCCATGGTGACGAAACGGATGTCGCCGGACTGCTGCTCACTCACCGCACCGGACGTTTCCGGGTCGATCTTCCCGCTCCACCCGAACCAGATGCCGCCGGTGTCGCGCAGCGCATCCAGCAACGCAACCGCCAGGCCGCCAGCGCGTGATTCATCCGGCAATGCGACACGGTTTGAAACGACGACGAGGCGGCTCATGGCGCGGACTCCTTGCAGGCATGCGGGTCTGCGATATGCATGCGGGGACGCCCGGGTCGGCTCATGTCGCGTCCTGCCATGGCCGGCTCAGGCGCATCGCGGCCATGATCAGGCCCACATGCGAATACGTCTGCGGGAAGTTGCCCCAGGGCTCGTTGTCCTCGAACGCGAGGTCCTCCGACAGCAGCCCCAGCGGATTGCGCTTGGCCAGCAGCCGCTCGAACAGCTCGCGCGCCTCGTCGCAGCGGCCGATCGAGGCGAGCGCATCGATGTACCAGAACGTGCAGATCGTGAAGCTGGTTTCCGGCACGCCGAAATCATCCGGCGCGACATAGCGGAACAGCGCATCGCCCTGGCGCAGCTCGCGGCCGATCACCTCGACCGTCGCGATGAAACGAGGATCGGTCGGCGCGACGAAGCCGGTGTCGGCGAGCAGCAACAGCGATGCATCGAGGCGATGCCCGCCGAACGTATCGACGAAGTGGCCGCGTTGCACGTCGAAGCTTTCGGCCATGATGTGCTCGTGCATCGTGTTCGCACGTTCGCGCCAGAACATTGCGCGAGCGTCGAGGCCGATGTGTCCGGCGATCTTCGCGAGGCGGTCGCACGCGGCCCAGCACATGACCGCCGAGTAGGTGTGGGTTTCAGCACGGCCGCGGAACTCCCACAGGCCGGCGTCGGGCTGGTGGTACAGCTCGAATGCGCGCTCGCCGACCGGTTCCAGCCGCGCGAACATCGCGAAGTCATCGGGATGATTGAGGCGGCGGTCGAAGAACAGCTGCGTGGAGGCGAGCACCACGCTGCCGTACACATCGT
Source organism: uncultured Lysobacter sp. (assembly GCA_902805755.1). GTDB lineage: Bacteria > Pseudomonadota > Gammaproteobacteria > Xanthomonadales > Xanthomonadaceae > Cognatilysobacter. Next base: position 1,773 of record CADCUA010000309.1, on the reverse strand, counting down.
GCTGCGTCTGCAGCCAGGCGAGGTTGCCGTGGCGCACCGGGCCCATGCCGCGGTAGCCGGCCAGCGACTCGACTTCGTTCTCGGCGAGCTCGCTCTCATACGCGATGCCGTACAGCGGCTGCAGCGTGCCATCGGGCGAGGCGAGATTCGACACGTAGCGCAGGTATTCCTCCATCGTGCGTGTCGCGCCCAGACGGTTCAGCGCACGCACCACGAACGCCGCATCGCGCAGCCAGCAGTAGCGGTAATCCCAGTTGCGCACCGTGTGCGGCGCTTCGGGAATGGACGTGGTGATCGCCGCGACAATCGCCCCGGTCTCGTCGTACTGGCACAACTTGAGCGTGATCGCGCTGCGGATCACCGCGTCCTGCCATTCAAGCGGGATCGACAGCGTGCGCACCCAGTTGCGCCAGTAACCGATCGTCAGCTCCTCGGCGCGGTGTACGAACGAGGCCAGCGATTCGGTCATCGATTCGTCCGGGCCCAGCACCAGGTGCAGCTCCTGCGACAGCACGAACGGCACGCCTTCGCGGATCATGCGCACCGGGGCGTTCGTGGTCAGTCGCAGCGTAAAGTCGCGCACCAGATAGCGCACGTGGTTGCTGCCCCAGGTCATCTCCGGCACCACCGCGCCGTAATCGCTCAGCGGACGCAGCACCACGCGGATGCGCGGCTGACCCGACAGCGCGCGCACGCGGCGCACGAACATCACCGGCCGGAAGAAGCGGTCGAACTGGTACCAGCGCGGCGCGAAGTCGGTGATTTCCACCACGCCGCCATTGCCGTCGCTGAGGATCGTGCGCAGCACGGCGGTGTTTGGCAGGTAGTACTGTTCGCTGGAGATCATGTTCTCCAGCTCGATCGCGAAATCGCCGCCCATTTCATTGCGCGGCGACAGCAGCGCGCAGAACGTCGGGTCGCCGTCGAATGCGGGCACGCAGCCCCAGACATAGCGGCCTTCGCCATCGATGAGCGCGGCCACGGTGCCGTTGCCGATCACACCAAGGTTGAGGCTGGACATCATGCGTGGGTTTCCTTGCTGGAATAAAGTCGATCGGCGGCTTCGGACAGCCATTCGCGCAGCGCCTGCGGGCTGTCGACGCGGTAATGCGCATCGCTGGGCGCGCGATCGCCGACCAGGACGGAGATGCCCTGCAGCGCGTTGACCGCGATGAAGCCGTGCTCGTCGGTGAGGTCATCGCCGATGAACACGGGCACGCGCCCGGCGAATGCGGGGCGCGTCATGAGCTCCCGGATTGCGCCGCCCTTGTCGAAGCCGTCCGGGCGAAGCTCGAGCACCTGCTGCCCCGGTTGCGGCCGGTAATGCGGCATCAGCGCCAGCGCTTCTTGGGCAAGCGCGTGGAACGGCGCGGCCGCGTCCGGCGCATTGCGCCAGTGGAACGCGAGCGTGCAGCCCTTGTCCTCGACCAATGCGCCGGGATATCGCTCGACGATTCCCCGCGCCCGTTCGAGCACATGGGCGAATTCCGCGGGCGCATCGACCGCGGGCAAGCCGCCCTGTGCATCGTCGCGGACCTGCAGGCCGTGCAGCCCGGCGCCAGGCAGGCGCAGCGGTGCGAACAGCGCGTCGAGCTGGTCCAGCGGCCGGCCACTTACCAGCGCGAGCGCACCGTCGAGTGCTTCGGCGAGGTGCGACAGCGCGGGCACCAGACCCGCCGGCACCTCGACCGCGTCGGGACGCGCGGCGAAATCCAGCAGGCTGCCGTCGACATCCAGAAACAGCGCCCACTCCGGTGCGGGGTCGGGCAGATC
>CADCUA010000308.1 GCA_902805755.1 uncultured Lysobacter sp. | reverse complement strand
GGCCCTGCGTCGCGCGCCTGTCGCCATCCAGCGCTCGATCACGAACAGCATCGCGATCAGCACGAGCAGCCACGGCTGCAGGTCTTTAGGCGCAGGTGCGAAGACGGGACCGCCCGGGAGGGGCGCATGGGTCGCTGCGAGCACGCGGCTCGGCGGTTGTGGTTGCGGAGCCAGCAGCGCACGCAACTGCTGCGGGAAATCGGCTTCGATCAGTACCGGCATCGCTTTCGGCTCGAGTGACCGCGTCAGGCGCAATGCCCGGCCCCGGCCATAGGCGGCGCCTTCGGCAAGCGGCCGCCCCTCCGCATCGCGCCACAGTGTCACCATCGATGGCGCATCGGTGAGCACAGCCTGTGCGTCGAGCAACGCGACGCCACCGGCACGCATCCATGCACGCACCGACTCGGGGACAGGGCCTGGCGCGAGCCAGACCAGCTGATGCGACGCTGGCGGAAGAGGCTGCGTCATCGGCGCGACATCTTTCGCCGCTGCCCCGTTTGCAGCACCCGCTGGCTGCCACGCCGCAATCGCGGCACGCAGGTAACGCAGTGAAGGCTCGCGTCCCGGTGCGTAGCGCACGCTGAGTTGTGGCGCGGCGGCTGTCGTAGGCACGACCGGCACCTGCGGTGCCCCGCCCTTCATTACGCGCCAATCAACCTTGCGACCGAGCACCGGCCGTTGCGCATCCACGCGGTGCAGCTCGGAGGGCACAAGCACTGTGAGTTCGACGCCAACCGGTAGGCTCGCATCCAGTTCGCGCAGAAGACTTGAAACCGATCCTCCTACAGCCGGTGCATTGGCGTCGCCCGGGTCTTTCTCGACGGCTGGAAAGCCCGGTGACAGCCAGAGCCAGCGCGCGTTTCCAGGCGTAACCGCAGAGCGATTCCGCGGCAGTTCGACCCCGGGCACCACCGCTATCCGCGGTTCGCGGTCGGCAGCACCGAACAGCACCGGCCGCGCCCACAACAGTGCAAGCAGCGCGAGCAACAGCAGGCGCAGCAGGAGCAACAACCATTCGTCGAAGCGGATGCGATGGCGCGGGCGCGGCTTCTGCCGCAGCCACTGGAGCGCTGCGAATACGGTGGGCTTCTGCTCGCTGCGACGCGCAAGATGGATCAGCAGCGGCAACAGCAGGGCTGCCAGCGCCGCGAGCGCGGCCGGGAACAGCAGCGCCGGCGTCACGGGTGCTCCGCGCCGCCACGCCTGCCGAACAACTGACGCAGCGGTTGGTCCAGCGGCTCGTCGAGCACGTAGGTGGCGTGGCGGATGCCGGCTGCATCCAGCCGTGCATGCAGCGCACGTCGCGCGTCGCCGAAGCGCGCAAGGAAGTCGGCACGCATCGCTGCGCCATCACCGAGAAGTTCCTCGCCGCTCTCGGGATCGACAAAGCGATGTCCGCCCTCGAACGGGAAATCGCGCTCCCCCGCCGTCAGCATCTGGATCGCCACGACCTCGCGCCGCGCGCCGGCCAGGCGCGTGGCCACGTCGACCGCGCCTTCCTCGAACAGGTCACTGAGCAGCAGCACGAGATCGCCGGCGCCGATGCGCTCCCACAGCGGCCGCAGCCGCGTGACGTCCGGCCACGATCCATGCGCATGCACACCGTGCAGCTCCAGCAGCAGTCGATCGCGCTGCCGTACCGAGGAAGCAGGCGCGGTCACCCGCAAGCCGTCGCCGCGCAGAACCACCAGACCGAAGCGATCGCCCTGACGCAGCGCCACTTCCGCTACGCAGGCCGCCAGACCCTTCGCGGCCGCAAGCCGCGACCAGCCGGGCCGGGCCGCGTCGTCCTGCGCCATCGAAGCGGTCGCATCGACCAGCAGCCATATGGCCAACGGACTCTCACGCTCGGCTTCGCGTACGAAGAAGCGATCCGAACGCGCATAGAGTTTCCAGTCCACCTGGCGCAGCTCGTCACCGGGCTCATAGGCACGGTACTGGGCGAACTCCAGTCCGGCTCCGCGGCTGCGACTGTGATGCATCCCGATCCCGTGCAGCCCGACCGCGCGGCGCGAACGCAGCTGCAGGTCCTTCAGCCGCGCACGCACCGCTGGAGGAATGAAGTCGGCAGGCGAAGGCCCGAAGCTCACGGCGGCGCGTCGATCAGGCGGTGAACGGCACGGTGCGCAGCAGCAACGCGACGACGTCGTCGGCATTCTTCTGCTCTGCTTCCGCGGCGAACGAGAGCAACAGGCGGTGGCGCATCACCGGCGCTGCAAGCGCGACGATGTCCTCGCGCGTTACCGCCAGGCGCCCGTGCAGCAGCGCGCGCGCCTTCGCCGCCAGCACCAGCGATTGGCCGGCGCGTGGGCCGGCGCCCCACTTCACCCATTGGCGGATCTCGCCGGAGGCCGCCTCGTTCGGGCGGCTCGCGCGAACCAGTCGCGTGATCCATGACAGCAGGTCGGGACCAAGATGCACTTCGCGCACGCGCGCCTGCAGCCCGAGGACTTCTTCGCCATGCATGACGCGCGGCACCTCGGCGTTATGCGCGCCGGTGGTCTGCGCAAGGATGTCGTATTCCTCGCGCTCGCTGGGGTAATCGACGCGGATATGCAGCAGGAAGCGATCCAGCTGCGCCTCCGGCAACGGGTACGTACCGGCCTGCTCAAGCGGGTTCTGCGTTGCGAGCACGAAGAACGGCGCGGGCAGCGTGTGCGTCACACCTGCATAGCTGACGGTCCGTTCCTGCATCGCTTCGAGCAACGCCGCCTGCGTCTTCGGCGGCGTGCGATTGAGTTCGTCCGCCAGCAGCAGGTTGGTGAAGACGGGCCCGGGCTGGAAGCGGAAATGGCGGTGCCCGGTGCCGTGGTCTTCTTCCAGCAACTCGGTGCCGAGGATGTCGCTGGGCATGAGGTCGGGGGTGAACTGCACGCGTCGGAACTGCAGCTCCAGCGCCTGGCCCAACGTGCGAACCAGCAGGGTCTTGCCAAGGCCCGGCACGCCTTCCAGCAGACAGTGGCCGCCTGCAAGCAGGCCGATCAGCAACTGCTCGACCACCGCTTCCTGGCCGACGATCGCCTGCGCGATCGCACTTCGCAGTGTGCCGAGACGTGAGAGCTGGG
>CADCUA010000307.1 GCA_902805755.1 uncultured Lysobacter sp. | reverse complement strand
GCCTGCGGATCAGCGGCACATGCCCGACGAGCCGGCCCCGCACACGCGGCCATCAATCCAGGTTGCGCCGTCCAGCCGGGCGCCTTCCCAGTCGACATTGGTGACCGTCGCGTTGCGCAGGTTCGCGCCGCGCAGATCCGCGCCCTGCAGATTGGCATTCGTGAAGTCGGCGCCTGCCAGTTGCGCGCGGCTCAGTCGTGCGTTCTGCAGCGAGGCGTTCATGAAGGCCACGCCAGCGAGGTTGCGGCCGGAAAAGTTCTGTTCGTCGAGTTCGGCGTTGATGTAGCTCAGGTTTGCATTGCGCGCGTGGGTCGTGGCGTTGGACGCGCTGGCTTGCGTGCGCCCGCTGACGGTGCTGACCGCCGACGCGCCCGAGGTGGCGATGTTGACGCGGTTGCCCGTGATGTTCGCGCTCTGCACATTTGATCCGCGGACGTCGGCCGAGCCGGTCCGTGATGCGATGTTCTGTGTCGACTTGCTCGCAGTCGCAGCGCTCCGGGCCGACTTTTGCTGCGATGTCGTCTGCAGCTTGGCGCCCGCAGCGGTGGCCTTGGTTTTTCCGGACGGACCGGTTTCGAGCCGGCTGCCGTCGCCGGCGTCCAGGCGCACGTTGCCGTTCGCGTCGACGTCCAGGCTCTGGCTGTGGGCGGTGCCGGTAACGGCAATCGCGCTGGCCAACACAAGCGCGCAGGTGATGGTCTTCATCGTGCTGTCTCCTTGGGAGTACTGGAACGGATCAACGGGCGGGCAGGGCAGCCAACCCCGCGAGCGGGTCGTCCAGAGTCGGGGCCGCGCCGTGGATGGATGGGGCCGGCGCGCTCAGATTGCCGCCGTCACCGAGGTCGGCATTGGCGAGCTGGCGCATCCAGACGGGATCGACTTCACCCTCGGGGCCGAGGCGGGACTGTATGAGACCGAGCATGCGTCGCGCCGATGCGTGGCCCTTCGCCGCCGCCGCGCGGTAATAGCGCAGCGCCTGCCCGTAATCGGCGGATTCGCCTTCCCCGCGATGGAAGCGGCGTGCGAGCGCGAACAGGGCATTTGCGTCACCGCTGCCGGCAGCCTTGCGCATCGTCGTGCCGGCCTGTTTCGCGTTGTCGCTGCGCGTGAGGTTGGCAAGATTCGAGCGCGCCGACGGACTGCCGTTGTCGGCGGCGCGGCGGAACCACATCTCCGCCGTGGCTCGGTCGCCGGCCAGCTGGTAATGCACGCCCATGGCGTTCTGTGCGGCGGCATCGCCGCGACTGGCAGCGGATTCGCGCAGGGATCCGGCGCGTTCGCGTGAGGCAGCGTCACGGGACTCGCCGTCGATCAGTGACTGCAGGTAAGCGGCCCGTGGCCAGCCTGCGGCGGCGTCGGCAGCCAGCCGGGTCCGGGCTGCAGCGCGATCGCGCTCCGCACCCAGTCCCATGCCTTGCAGGTAGCCATAAGCCATCGAAGCGCGGCGGTCGCCTTGCAGGGCGGCGGACAGGAACAGTGCTGCGGCCTCGTCGAAACGCCGGGGGTCGGCCTTTCGCATGTAGGCGGCAAGGCCTTGCGAGAACGCATCCGCGGCGGCTACCGGCGCGGTGGCCGGTGCAGTCGGTGCGGTCGGTGCGGTCGTTCCTTCTGTGGCAGATGGAAGGCGGGCATCCGGCGTTTTCGCCCCCGGTGGGGGATCGGGCCAGCGGATATTGCCCGGCGTCGGATCCTGCGGGTCCGGGACCGGCGATGTCGGCTGCGCCGGCCAGCGGATATTGCCGTCAGGCGCGGCAGCCGCGCTCTCCGCTTCAGACGGCGTCGCTTCCGCGTCCTCGACCACCTGCGAGGTGGCGGTCGAGGACACCAGCGACATCAGAACAAGCGTGACGGCTCGGGTAACCATGCGCGATTGGGTCATGGGTGGCTGTTAGCGCCGCGTCACGGTCCAGGCGCGAACGCCGCGGCCCACCGCTTCGCCTGCCGCCTGCGTGTACGTGCGCTCCAGCTCGTCGAGTGAAGTGACCCCCAGCGGTGCCAGCGGCGCGGACTGCAGCTGTGCGGGCAGCTTGGCGGTCACGTCGTTCGCGGTGGAGTAGCAGCGCAGTTCTTCCGGGCCCTGTCGCGTCAGCTCGATGGTGAAGCTCTGCGCATTGCCGGGGTCCGGCACCAGCAGCGCGCGACCACCCTCCACCTGCGGCATCGGCTGCAGCGGGTTCGGATAGATCTGCGCGATGCTGCCGACCGAGTCGCGGTAGTAGCAACGCAGATACGAGGTGCGGTCGGTGCTGATGTTGAAGAAGATCGTCTGGCCAACCGGATAGCTCTGCGCAGGCGTCGGCAACGTGATCTTGATCTGCGCCGGACGTACGTCGGTGGATGCGAGCATGGGCGCGGAGCCCTGCGGTAGCCCCATCGAATCCTGTGGCAGCTTGGATTTCTTGTTCGGCTTGTCGCCCCAGCCGATGCGTTCGAAGTTGCCCTGGCCGTCGGCGCGAACGTACTCGCGTGCGAGACGGTCGTAGGTTTCGTAGTTGAGATCGCCGGTCGCGGCCAGGCGCTGATCGACCTGGAACTGGCGCACGGCCTCGCGCAGCTTGGTCGGAATCTTCCGTCCGCTGACGTCGCCGGCGTAATAGCCCTGCGCACGCAGGCCCTTGGCGACAAACCCGACGCGCTCCGTGGGGTCCATCTCCAGATACCACTGGCGCAGCTGGCGCTGGAATTCCGGATGCGCCTGGTCGAGCGCGAGGCACTGCCAGTACGGCAGGCGTGCCCACTTGCCCACCAGCTCGATCATGCTCAGGTCCACCAGCGTGCGCGCGGCCGGGCCGACGCCCTGCGAGTAGTCCGAGCCGACCTCGAGTTGCACGCCGGCTTTCTTGATGCGGCCGCCGAGATCGAATCCGGCGCCCTTGTTCGCGAGCACCATCTCGTTCGCCGAATGCACGCCGGGAATCAGCGTGCGGCTGACGAAGTCGCCCAGGTGCAGCTCCATGCCCATCACGGTGCCGATCAGGTCACGCGAGGCGCCGAATTCCGCGTCCTTCGAGCCGATGCCGATCCCGCGACGGTCGATCGTGACGTTCTGGTCCATGAAGCTGATTGCGCCG
>CADCUA010000306.1 GCA_902805755.1 uncultured Lysobacter sp. | reverse complement strand
CCTTCGCCGCGCTCGTCGTTGAGCACGATACGAACGCCGGAGTTCAGGAACGACAGCTCACGCAAGCGGCGCGCGAGGATGTCGTAATGGAACTCGACGTCAGAGAAGATCTCCACCGCTGGCTTGAAGCGCAGCAGCGTGCCGCGCTTTTCCGACACCTCCAGCTGCTTGAGCGGGTATTTCGGCTCGCCGAGCGCGTATTCCTGTTGCCAATGGTGGCCGTCGCGCCACACGTCGAGCCAGAGGGTTTCGCTGAGCGCGTTGACGACCGAGACGCCGACGCCGTGCAGGCCGCCGGAGACCTTGTAGCTGTTGTCGTCGAATTTGCCGCCGGCGTGCAGCACGGTGAGGATCACTTCGGCCGCGGATACGCCCTCTTCCCTGTGGATGTCCACCGGGATGCCTCGGCCGTTATCCGAAACCGAGCATGAACCGTCGAGGTGCAGAGTGACCAGCACCTCGTCGGCATGGCCGGCCAGCGCTTCGTCGATCGCGTTATCGACGACCTCAAACACCATGTGGTGCAGGCCGGTGCCGTCGTGGACGTCGCCGATATACATACCGGGCCGCTTGCGTACGGCCTCGAGCCCGCGCAGGACCGTGATCTTGCTGGAGTCGTAGATTTGCGTCGGCGCCGCAACTTGGGCTTCGGGTGACACGTCGTGCTCAGTCATCGGGCAACAGTCTCCAGCGACGCACATTTCGCATGCACGTCAGGCACTTGGATGTAGGTCGGCGAGTATAGCCGAGGCGCTGTAGCGCAGGCTGAGACCGTGCTGCGCGTCTTATCGGCGAGTCAGCTGGCCGTGTTCCACGTGGAACACTTCGCATTCGCGTGGGATCGTCTGAAAAGCGGCCGGCATTTCCGTTCCGGTCAGCAGAACCTGGGCGCCTGTCGTCGCGAGTCGGTCAAGCACCCGGCCCTGGTGGTCGCGATCCAGTTCGGACGCGAGATCGTCCAGTGCGAAGACGGGCCATTCTCCTGCACAGCCGGCAAAGTGCTGGGCCTGTGCAAACAACGCCGACAGCGCGGCGAGCTTCGCCTGCCCCCGCGACAACGCCTCCCGCCCGGGCAAGCGCCCATATCCGAGCCGCCAGTCCGCCCGATGCGGACCCACCGATGTATGGCCCGACGCGAGATCCCGGTCCCGCATAAGCATCAGCGCGTCGCCGAGAGACATGTCGGCCCGCCGCCAGCCCGGCAGGTATTCCATCTCTACATCACCCAACTGGGGCGCAAGCTCGGCCGCCATCGCGCGGACTAACGGAGCGAGCGCGGCAAGATAGATGTTTCGGGATTCAGTGAGCAGCTCACCGCTCTGGGCGAGTTCGCTGTCCCACGCAGCGAGCTGGCGTGCGTCCCCGCTGCGCTTGAGTACTGCGTTCCGCTGCTTGAGGGCGCGCGAGTACCGCTGCCAGTGGCGCAGGAACGCGGGTTCCACGTGGAACAGTCCCCAGTCCAGGTAACGTCGGCGGCTTTCGGCGCCGGCGGTGATTAGCGCATGGCTGCCCGGCTCGAAGGTGATAACGGCGAACGCGGCACACAGCTCGGCGATCTGGCCGACCGACTCACCGTCTAGACGCCCTTCCCAATCTGCGCCGCTGTGCCGCAGTCCGGCGCGCCGGGTGCGCATGCCATCCAGCGCACCGGCGGACGCTTCGGTCCACTCGATGAAAACGTCGAGGTCAGCAGACCCCGAGCGAATCAACCCGTCCCGAACTCGTCCGCGAAAGCTGCGCCCGTATGCCATGAGGTGCGCGGCTTCGAGAATCGTGGTCTTGCCGGCCCCGTTGTTACCGGTAATCAGGTTGAGACCGGGGCCCGGCTCAAAATCGAGCGCATCGAAACGTCGCATGTTGTTGAGGCGTAACCGTTCGAGACGCATCGCAGCACTCTAGCGCTTAAAAACACAGCGCCCGGGCAAGCCGGGCGCCTTCACAACCTTGTTCCACGTGGAACAGACAGCTCACAACCGCAGCGGCATCACCACATGACGGCAGCGTTCGTTGCTCGCTTCGCGCACCAGAGCCGACGAGTTCGCATCGCGCAAGGCCAGCACCACGTACTCGTCCTTCAACGACGACAATGCATCCAGCAGGTAATTCACGTTGAATCCGACCGCAAGGTCGTCCACGCGCGTATCCGCCTCGACCTCTTCCTGCGCCTCTTCCTGTTCGGGATTGTGCGCGCTGATCCGAAGCTGCCCCGGCGAGACCTCGATCCGAACACCGCGGTACTTTTCGTTCGACAAAATCGCGGCACGCTGCAGCGATGAGCGCAGCGCTTCTCGCTCGATGCGCACCTCCCGATCGGCGCCGATCGGGATCACGGCCTCATAGTCGGGAAAGCGGCCGTCGATCAGCTTGCTGGTAAACGTCACGTCGTCGCGCTTGACGCGCAGGTGGCCGCGGCCCATTTCCAGCTCAAGCTCGCGGTCGCCGCCCTCGAGCAGGCGCTGCAGTTCCTGCACGCCCTTGCGCGGCACGATGATCTGGCGCTTCGTCGCCGTGCCTTCGAACGTGTTCTCGCACAGCGCGAGACGATGCCCGTCGGTCGCGACGCAGCGCAGGCTCGACTCGCGCAGGTCAAATAGCAGGCCGTTGAGGTAGTAGCGCACGTCCTGCTGCGCCATCGCGAACGCGGTGCGCTCGATCAGCTCCTTGAGCGCCGCTTCCGGCACCCGGACCCGCTCGGTCGCTTCGACTTCATCAATGGACGGGAAGTCGCTTGCCGGCAGGCTCGCGAGCGTAAAGCGCGAACGCCCGGCCTGCACGGTGACCTTTTCGGCTGATTGCGACACCGTCACTTTGCTGCCGTCCGGCAACGCGCGCACGATTTCGAACAGCTTGCGTGCCGGAATAGTCGTCTCGCCGTCTTCGGCGTCCTCGACGCCGATGCGCGAAATCATTTCGACTTCCAGATCCGTGCCCGTGAGGGAGAGCTGGCCGCCCTGGACTTGCACCAGCAGATTTGCGAGCACAGGCAGCGTCTGACGCCGTTCAACGACATTGACCACCTGCGCGAGCGGCTTGAGAAAGACTTCGCGTTGAAGACTGAAACGCATGCGGACCGTGTC
>CADCUA010000305.1 GCA_902805755.1 uncultured Lysobacter sp. | reverse complement strand
CATCCATACCTGAACCGCGATCATCGCGTGATCGCCGTATGAGGGCGAGGCCGAATCCGCGGGAACGAACGCAACGTATCTTGGTCACAAAGGCGTCCTGCCCGGAGTTGCGAATGAACCGTCGTTCCCTGCTGCAAGGCCTGGCCGGTATGGCCGCGCTGTCACTGTTCAGCGGCTGCACGCGTGCGGCGCCGGCGGCGAAGAGCTCGGCCGTCACTGCGCTCAAGCATCCCGAATCCTACTGGCGCGGCAAGGTCAGCCCGGCCGCGTATGCGGTGCTGTTTGAAGAAGACACCGAGCGCTCGGGCAGCAGTCCGCTCGATCGCGAAAAACGCGCCGGCACGTTTGTCTGCGCCGCCTGCCATCTGCCGCTGTTTGTGAGCCGCTACAAGTTCGACAGCGGCACCGGTTGGCCCAGCTTCACGCAACCGATCCCGGGGCACATGGCGACAAAGACCGACTACAGGATGTTCCTACCGCGCACCGAATATCACTGCGCGCGCTGCGGCGGCCACCAGGGCCATGTGTTCGATGACGGCCCGCCACCCCGCGGCGAGCGCTGGTGCAATAACGGCCTCGCGCTGCGTTTCGTTCCCCAAGGGCAGACGCTGCCCGCTCTGCGAGGTTGACCGTGCACGCTGACTCCGACGTCCGTTCTCCGTCCCGCTCATTGCGGCGTCGCTTCATGCCGGCGCTGGTGGGCGCGGCATCGCTACTGGTCGCGCTTGCCGCATGCGCACAGAGCGCAAGCGCGCCGGCGAAAAAGCCCGCGGCTACGAAGTCCGCAGTTGCCGTGTTCGCCGGCGGCTGCTTCTGGTGCATGGAGCCGCCGTTCGACAAGCTGCCCGGCGTGATCTCGACAACGTCGGGCTACATCGACGGGCGTATCGCGAACCCGACCTATGAGCAGGTGTCCGCCGGCATCACCGGGCACACCGAGGCGGTGCAGGTGCGCTACGACCCGACGCGCGTCGGCTACCAGACACTGCTGGACGTGTTCTGGCGCAACATCGACCCGGTCGCGGTGAACCGCCAGTTCTGCGATGCCGGCACGCAATACCGCAGCGGCATCTACACGATGGACGCGCAGCAGCAGCGCCTGGCGGAAGCGAGCAAGCGCAAGCTCGAGACGTCGCGCCGCTTTGATGGGCCGATCGCGACCGAGATCGTCGCCGCGAAAACGTTCTACCCCGCCGAGGGGTATCACCAGGATTACTACAAGAAGAATCCCGGGCGCTACAAGTTCTACCGCTGGAACTGCGGGCGCGATCAGCGGCTGCAGGAGTTGTGGGGCGGCTCGAAATAGCTCTTCAGCATGTATCGCGCTGCGCTCTTTAACCGATGCGTGGCGTCGCGCCTGCTCGTACCGCCTGATCTGAGGAGATATGCGCCACCGCGGTGGCCCATCCACGGATCCTGAGCATGCAGGTTGCGCGGCACACGGCGCAATACCGTCGCGCTCGTTGGTGCCTGGCCGAACGAGCGGACCGATTGTGCAAACAAGCTGGACTGCGCTTAATCTCCTGTGAGCCGCGCCCGCGGCGGACTGGAGGTCGTCATGAAGCGCACTGCACTGCATCTTGGACTCATGCTCGTGTTGGGCAGCACGCCCTTCGCCGCTTCTGCGCAACAGTCGCCGACGCCCCCACAGGGCAGTAACGACGATGCGACCACCCTCGACCAGGTGATCGTGACCGGCACGCGCGTCGCGGATCGCACCGTTGCCGAATCACCGTCGCCAATCGACATCATTACGCCGGAGACGCTGGAAGCCACGGGCACTGTGGAGCTGGCCACCGCGCTGTCGCGTGCGCTGCCTTCGCTCAACTTCCCGCGCCCGGCGATCACCGATGGCACCGACGCTGTGCGCCCCGCGCAGCTGCGTGGCCTCGCACCCGACCAGGTGCTGGTGCTCGTCAACGGTAAGCGCCGCCACACTACCGCGCTGATCAACCTCAACGGCAGCCAGGGCCGCGGCTCGTCGCCTGTGGACCTCAACGCAATCCCGATCGCATCGATCGAGCGAGTGGAAGTGCTGCGCGACGGTGCCTCCGCGCAGTACGGTTCGGATGCGATCGCAGGCGTCATCAACGTCGTGCTCAAGGGCAGTGGCGAGGGCGGCAGCATCGCCGCGCGCGCGGGGCAATACAGCGCCGGCGACGGCCGCGCTTACCAGCTGTCGGGCGATGTCGGTATCAAGCTGGGCGAAAGCGGCTTCGTGCATCTGGCTGCGCAGGCGGGCCACCAGGACAACACCAACCGCGCGCGGCCCTTCATCCTGCCGCCGGATGGGCTGTCACCGCCGGTCACGGCACCAATCCCGGCCGTGCGTCCGCCGCTGGGCCAGGTGGTGCAGCGCTACGGCGATCCGGAAGTCGACCAGGCCGCGGTGTCGTACAACGCCCAACTCGAGTTCGCGGACGGCCTGACGTTCTATTCGTTCGGCAACTTCAGCAAGCGCGACGCGGTGTCGAATGGCTTCTTCCGCCCGGCCGGCGATGCGCGCAACGACCCCAGCATCTATCCGAACGGCTTCCTGCCGCAGATCAACAACGTCAGCGACGACCTTGGCTTGGTGGCCGGCCTGCGCGCCGCGGACGTGCTGGGCTGGCGCATGGACCTGAGCTACAACCACGGGCGCAATACGCTGACGTTCGACATCCTCAACACGCTCAACCGCAGTCTCGGCCCCACCTCGCCGACGCAGTTCTACGCGGGCTCGCTGGAAGTCACGCAACACGTACTGAACCTGGACTTCAGCCGCGGCTTCGACGTTGGTTGGCTGGAATATCCGATCAACGTGTCGACCGGCGCCGAATGGCGTGGCGAGCAGTTCCGCCAGGGCGCGGGCGAGCCGGACTCGTATGCCGATACCGGCCTGCAGATCCCGGTGCCCGGCAGTACCACCGGCCTGACCCAGCGCGCACCCGGCGGCTCGCAGGTGTTTGCCGGGTTTCGGCCTAGCGATGCCGGCGAGAATGACCGTCACAGCTACTCGGCTTACATCGATGTCGAGGCAGATTTCACCGACAAGCTTTCGGCTGCAGTGGCGGCGCGCTATGAGAATTACAGCGATTTC
>CADCUA010000304.1 GCA_902805755.1 uncultured Lysobacter sp. | reverse complement strand
CTGTCGCGTCCGCCTCCGGCAAGGCACAATCCTCGACCCATGCTCGCCCATCTCTCACTCAAGCATTTTGCCGTCGTCGAAGCCGCCGAACTGGCGTTCGGACCCGGCCTGACCGTTATTTCCGGCGAAACCGGCGCCGGCAAATCGCTGCTGGTCGACGCACTCGGTCTGCTGTCGGGCATGCGCGCCGATAGCGGCGTCGTGCGCCACGGCGCCGAACGCGCGGAACTGATCGCCGAGTTCGACCTAGCGGATGCGCCGCGCGCGCAGTCCTGGCTGCGCGAGCAGGAGTTGCATGATGCCGAGGGCGGCAGTTGCCTGATCCGACGCATTGTCCGGGCCGATGGCGGTTCGCGGTCATGGATCAACGGCAGCGGCGTGACACTTGCGCAACTGGGGGAGTTCGCCGATTGCCTGGTCGAGATCCACGGACAGCATGAGCATCAGGCACTCATGTCGCGCCCAAGCCAGCTGGCACTGCTGGACGCGTTCGGCCGCACCGATGAACTGCGTGCGGCCGTGGGCACGGCTGCGCGACATTGGAGTGGACTGTTGCGTGAACGCGAAACGCTGCAGGCGCAGGGCGACGTGTCGGAACGTATCGCCTGGCTGAGTCATCAGCATGCGGAACTTGATCGCGAAGCGCTCGATCCGGAAGCGATCGCACGTCTTGTGGCGGATCACCGCCGTCACGGCCATGCATCCGACCTCATCTCCGCCTGCGAGCGCGCCGAAGCGCGTCTCGGCGGCGAGGACGGCCCCTCGGTTTCTCGCGTCGTGCAGCAGGTTCGCAACGAATTGCTGCGGGTCATGGAACATGAGCCCCGGCTGGCCGAAGTGGACGCGATGCTGGACAACGCGGCGATCCAGCTCGACGAGGCGCTCGTGCTGCTGGAACGCGTGCACAGCGATCTTGACCTCGATCCTGCGTCATTCGAAACACTGGACAAGCAACTGGCTCGTATCCACGAACTCGGGCGCAAACACCGCGTGCTTCCGGACCAGCTCAGCGCGCGCCGCGACGCGATTGCCGCCGAGCTCGAACAGCTCAGCGGTGCGACGCAGCGGCTTGAGACATTGGACGAGGAGATCGCAAGCGCTCGCATCGCATGGCGGGCCGCGGCCGATCGACTGGGCTCCGCGCGCCGAGCCGCGGCCGCGACGCTGTCCTCGGCGACCACCCAACTGATCTCCGAGCTTGGCATGGGTGGCGGCCGGTTCGAGGTGGCGATCGAGCCAATCGAGGAGGACCGGCCGGATCCGTCGGGCGGAGAGCGCGTTGAATTTCTGGTCGCAGCGAATCCCGGGCAGCCCGCGCGCGCATTGCGCAAGGTCGCTTCAGGCGGCGAGCTCTCGCGCATCTCGCTGGCGATCGAGGTGGCCGCGCTCGGCCTCGACGCCGTGCCGACGATGGTTTTCGACGAAGTGGACACCGGCATCGGTGGCGCGGTAGCGCACATCGTCGGCCAGAAATTGCGCGCACTCGGCGCGCGCCGCCAGGTGCTCTGCGTAACCCATCTGCCCCAGGTCGCGGCGCAGGGACACGCGCACTACCGCGTCAGCAAATCCGCCAGCGAAGGCGTCACATTGAGCGCCGTCCAGGTGCTGGACGTGAAGCAGCGGGAAGAGGAAATCGCCCGCATGATCGGCGGTGTCGAGCTGACGCGCGAGGCCCGTGCGGCGGCCAAGCGCTTGCTTGCGGACGTCGACTGAGGCCAAGCAGGACGCGCTTTGACGCGGTCGCCCGAACGGGTGCAGCGATGAATTGCCGACATTGACACCAGCGCAGCAGCACACGCGCAGGAACAAGAATTGTGGCGCCGACTGTGGCCCAACCGGCACTCGAAGGTGCCGGTTGGGGTTGCATGCCAGCCAGCAGGATCAGGCGGTCGCTGTCCCGATCTGCGCCAGGCGCCGCACCGCGACCGACACCGTCGGGTAGTCGATCGTCTTCTGGTTCAGCATCTCGGCCAGCATCGCCTGCGTAAAGCGCAGGTTGGAATCGTCACGCTGCAACCAGGCCGCGACTTTCTGCTCGACCGGCTTTTTCCCGCCTTCGCCCAGGATCTCGCTGACTAGGGCGCGCTGCTGGCGTCCCAGCTCGTCGCGGAGCGCGCCGCGGGCCAGCGCCTGCCAGCGACCGTCCACTGGCAAGGCCTCGATCTGCTCGTATAGCCATGGCAGATGCAGCGCGGCGCCGAGCGCGAAGTAGGCCTTCGCGACTTCCGCCGGCGCGAGCTTGCGGGCGTGCGCGACCTCGACGATATCGCAACCGAACTCGAGCAGCGGCAGCGCGGCCAACTCGAGCGCAAGCGCGCTCGGCATGCCCTTCGCTTCCCACTCCCGCAGGCGCGTTTCGTACGCTGCACGGCGCGTGTCGGAAAGCGCTCCTGGCAGTGCTTCTCGCACGGTCTTGAGGCCTTCGCCGTAGCGCGCCATCGCAGCCGTGATCTCCGGCATCTTGCCCGGTCGCGAGAGCAGCCAGCGCGACATCGTCCGCATCAGGTGCCAGATCGTCTGCAGCGCATCGATCTGCGCGGACTCCGGCACCTTGCCGTCGAGCGCATCGATCTGCGACCACAGCGCGCGCGCATCCAGCGCCTCGCGGCTGATCGTGTAGGCCTCGGCGACCTCGCCCGGGCTGCGGCCGGTGTCTTCCATCATGCGCAGAGTGAACGTGGCACCCATGCGGTTGACCATCGAGTTCGTCACCGCAGTCGCGATGATCTCCCGCTTGAGGCGGTGGTTCTGCATCGCCTTCGCGTACTTTTCCTGCAGCGGCTGCGGGAAGTAGCGCACCAGCTCTTTCGACAGGTACGGATCTTCCGGCACGTCGGAATCGACGAGCTGCTGGAACAGCACGAGCTTCGCGTACGACAGCAGCACCGACAGCTCAGGCCGCGTCAGGCCCTGCCCGCGTTTGCGCCGCTCGGCCAGCTCGGCGTCGGACGGCAGGAACTCGATCTGGCGATCGAGCAGGCCCTGCTGTTCCAGGCTGCGGATGAAGTGCTGCTTCGAGCCCAGCCGCGTCACGCTCATGCGCTCCATGAGGCTGATCGCCTGGTTCTGCCGGTAGTTGTCGTTGAGCACGAGGCC
>CADCUA010000303.1 GCA_902805755.1 uncultured Lysobacter sp. | reverse complement strand
CCGCCGCTGCGGGTCGCTGAACGTGAGGATCATGCCGGTGGGGTTCGACCACGGCTCGCACGCCAGCCCCAGCTTGTGCGCGACGGCGGTGATCGAGCCTTCCAGACGCTGCGCGGTGGTGCCGTAGGCATGCAGGCGGCTGGCGAGTTCGATGACGAAATGGATGCGTTCGGCGTAGGTGGCCGAACTCGGTGGCAACGGACTGGGCATGCGCGGAAGCATCGCACGCGTTCATGACCGCATCGATCGTTGACGCGATCGACCTGCAGCGCGCGATGCGCATGGCCGGCTTGATCGTGCGTGAAGACGCGGGGCTGTATGCTCCTGCCAGCTCCGTCGCGCCCACCTGATGACCGCACCCGCCTTCCGACCGCCGCAGATCGACGCCCCCGGGCCCGACCCGTCGCGCCTGCGGTTGCAGGGCCACTGGACGCTGGAACACGCGGTGGAGATCGGCGCGCAGCTCGATGCCACGCCGCCGTCGACGCAGGTGCTGGATGCGAGTGCAGTGGAGCGTCTGGATTCGGTCGGCGTGCTGCAGCTGATGCGCTTTGCCACGCGGCGCGGCCTCGCATTCGATGAGTTCGTGTTCGACGAGCGCCATCGCACGCTGGTCAGCGCGATCGAGGACGTGTCCGACGATCGACCGCGCGGGCGCCGCGAATACGGCCTTGCGGCGGCACTCGGACGCCTCGGCTTCGCGGTCGCCGACAACTGGAAAGAAATCCTCGCGCTGGTCGGCTTCTTCGGCGAGACGCTGGTCAAGCTGCTGCGCACGCTGCGTGAGCCGTCGCGTTTCCGCCCGACCGCAACCGTGCACCACATGGAGCAGGTCGGTCTCGATGCGACGCCGCTGGTGGCGTTGCTGTGCTACCTGGTCGGCGCGGTCGTCGCGTTCCTCGGCGCGAGCATCCTGCGCGATTTCGGCGCCGAGATTTACGTGGTCGAACTCGTCAGCATCTCCTTCCTGCGCGAATTCGGCGTGCTGCTCGCATCGATCATCCTCGCCGGCCGCACCGCAAGCGCATTCACCGCGCAGATCGGCGCCATGGTCAGCCGCGAAGAGGTCGATGCGATCCGCACGCTGGGCATGGACCCGATCGACCTGCTGGTGATCCCGCGCGTGCTGGCAACCCTGGTGATGCTGCCGCTGCTTACGTTCGTGGCGATGATCTTCGGCCTGCTCGGCGGCCTTACCGTGGGTGCCTACGGGCTCGACATCCCGCCGCAGCAGTACCTGACGCGCATGCAGGAGACGATGGAAGTGCGGCATTTCCTCGTCGGTCTGGCGAAGGCGCCGGTGTTCGCGCTCGCGATCAGCCTGATCGGCTGCCTGGAAGGGCTGCAGGTGGAGGGCACCGCGCAATCGGTGGGTGAGCGCACCACGTCTTCGGTGGTGCAGTCGATTTCGCTGGTGATCGTGCTCGATGCGTTCTTCGCGATCTGGTTCATGGAGGTCGGCTTCTGATGGAGCCTGCATGCGACGTCGGTGGCACGCTCGATGCGGACGAGCCGATCATCCGCGTGCGCGGGCTGGTCAACCGATTCGGTGAGCAGGTGGTGCACGACGGCGTGGACCTGGACGTACGACGCGGCGAGATCATCGGCGTGGTCGGCGGCTCGGGCACGGGCAAGTCGGTGCTGATGCGCGCGATCCTCGGCCTGCGCGAACCGGAGGCGGGTGAGATCGAAGTGCTCGGCATCGACGCGCGCACGCGCGACGCGGCGCTGCGCAAATGCATCGAACGCAACACCGGCGTGCTGTTCCAGGACGGCGCGCTGTTTTCCTCGCTCACCGTGGGCGAGAACGTGCAGGTGCCGTTGCGCGAATACCATCGCGACCTGCCCGAATCGCTGCGTTACGAACTGGCGCTTCTGAAGATCAAGCTTGCGGGCCTGCCGGCCGATGCGCTGGACAAGCTGCCTTCGCAGCTGTCGGGCGGCATGCGCAAACGCGCGGGGCTTGCGCGCGCGCTGGCACTGGATCCGCCGCTGCTGTTTCTCGATGAACCCACGGCAGGTCTGGACCCGATCGGCGCGGCGGCATTCGATCGGCTGATCCAGACGCTGCAGCAGGCGCTGGGCCTGACCGTCTTTCTCATCACACACGACCTCGACACGCTCTACGCTATCTGTGACCGCATCGCCGTGCTCGCCGACCGCCGTGTCATCGCCTGTGCATCGCGCGAGGAGGTTGAAGCGCTCGACCATCCCTGGGTGCGCGAGTATTTCCACGGCCCCCGGGCCCGCGCGGCCCAAGCGGCCCGCCAACGCGAGTAAGTGATGGAAACCAAGGCCAATTACGTCCTCATCGGCACGTTCACGCTTCTTGCCACGCTGGCACTGCTGCTGTTCGCGCTGTGGGCGGCGAAGTACTCCTCCGAGAAGGGCTGGCAGGCATACACCGTCATCTTCAACGAGCCGGTGACCGGCCTGTCCGAGGGCAGCCTGGTGCAATACAACGGCATCGCGGTCGGCACGGTGCAGACGTTGCGCCTGTCGCCGCAGGATCCGCGGCGCGTGCTGGCGACGCTGTGCGTGCAGGCCGATGCGCCGGTCAAGACCGACACGCGCGCGAAGATGTCGCAGAGCGGGCTGACCGGCTCGCCATTCATCCAGCTCACCGGCGGCAGCCCGACAACGAGACTGCTGGTCGACGCGGACCCCAGCGAGATCCCCGTCATCCAGACCGAAGCCTCGGCGCTGCAGAACATCGCCGACACCGCGAACCGGCTCGTCGCCCGGCTGGACCAGGTGCTGAGCGCGGAGAACGTCTCGCGCGTCGCGAACACGCTATCGAACATCGAATCGATGACCGGCGCGGTGGCCGACCAGCGCGAGGACCTGCGCGCGACGATCATCAACGCACGCAAGAGCACCGTGCAGCTCGAAGCGACGATGACGAAGGCGAACGGCCTGATCACCGATGTCGACCGCGAAGTCGTGGACAAGCTGCCCGCGCTCGTCGCGAAACTCGACAGCACGCTGACGCGTCTGGATTCCGCCGCACTCGGCGCGCAGGTCATCGTCAACGAAAACCGCGGCGCGATCCGGGGCTTCGCACAGGAAGGCCTGGGTCAGGTTGGTCCAACGCTGAC